>NZ_CP008852.1:4520000-4717500 GCF_000725345.1 Pelosinus sp. UFO1 | reverse complement strand
GGTAGCTACGTTCGGAAAGGATAAACGCTGAAAGCATCTAAGCGTGAAACCAGCCTTAAGATGAGGTCTCTCATAGCGTAAGCTAGTAAGTCCCCTTGTAGATGACAAGGTTGATAGGCCAGGTGTGTAAGTCCAGCAATGGATTCAGCTGACTGGTACTAATAGGACGAGGGCTTGACTTAATTTAGTTAGTAGCGCAGCTACTAACGACTAACATGTAGTCTTTCTTCTGTGAAGTTTTGAAGGAACATATGAAAATATGTACTTCTTTAAAAACTTTAATCCGGTGACGATAGCTAAGGGGTTCCACCTGTTCCCATACCGAACACAGTAGTTAAGCCCTTATACGCCGAAAGTACTTGGTTGGAAACGGCCTGGGAGGATAGGTAGTTGCCGGTTAGAGCACTCATTATTTTGTGAGTGCTCTATTATTTTCTCTAAAAAAAGGTAAGCTTCAGTACGTGAACGAGTCGTAGAGTTAAAATGATGTTAGCATTGTAATGCTAAGGTCGCGACTTACGAAAAACTTTGGAAAAACATCAAAGTTTTGGTTCGCTGCTTCAATCTGGTGACGATAGCTAAGGGGTTCCACCTGTTCCCATATCGAACACAGTAGTTAAGCCCTTATACGCCGAAAGTACTTGCTTGGAAACGAGCTGGGAGGATAGGTAGCTGCCAGTTAGAACACCATAATAGGATGTTCTTCTAAAAAAAGTACTTGACATAACGTGTGACTTGATGTTATGCTAGGTAAGTTGTCAGCGAGACTGGCAATAAGTGCTAAAAGAAAAATGTTGACATGCTGTAACAAACGTGTTAACATAGAGATCCGCCTTAAGAAGCGGTAATGTGTTCCTTGAAAACTAAACAATGTAAGTAAGGTTAAAATAAGCCAGATGTGCGGTACTCGTTTGAGTACAAAACAAAGTTAATCCACTTCGGTGAGATTGACAAAAAGCTAGTTTTTTAAAGAGCCATCAAGGTTCTCTAATATAATTTATTGGAGAGTTTGATCCTGGCTCAGGACGAACGCTGGCGGCGTGCCTAACACATGCAAGTCGAACGGAGATTTCAGCAATGGAATCTTAGTGGCGAACGGGTGAGTAACGCGTAGACAACCTACCTTCTAGATGGGGACAACACTGCGAAAGTGGTGCTAATACCGAATGTTGTATTTTAGATGCATATTTAAGATACTAAAGGTGGCCTCTATTTATAAGCTACCACTAGAAGATGGGTCTGCGTCTGATTAGCTAGTTGGTGAGGTAATGGCTCACCAAGGCGACGATCAGTAGCCGGTCTGAGAGGATGAACGGCCACACTGGGACTGAGACACGGCCCAGACTCCTACGGGAGGCAGCAGTGGGGAATCTTCCGCAATGGACGAAAGTCTGACGGAGCAACGCCGCGTGAGTGAAGAAGGTTTTCGGATCGTAAAACTCTGTTTTCAGGGACGAATGTGCGATATGTGAATAATGTGTTGTAATGACGGTACCTGACAAGAAAGCCACGGCTAACTACGTGCCAGCAGCCGCGGTAATACGTAGGTGGCAAGCGTTGTCCGGAATTATTGGGCGTAAAGCGCGCGCAGGTGGGATAATAAGTCTGATGTTAAAGTTCGGGGCTCAACCCCGTGAAGCATTTGGATACTGTTATTCTTGAGTGCAGGAGAGGAAAGTGGAATTCCTAGTGTAGCGGTGAAATGCGTAGATATTAGGAGGAACACCAGTGGCGAAGGCGACTTTCTGGACTGTGTCTGACACTGAGGCGCGAAAGCCAGGGTAGTGAACGGGATTAGATACCCCGGTAATCCTGGCCGTAAACGATGGGTACTAGGTGTTGGGGGTATCGACCCCTCCAGTGCCGGAGTTAACGCAATAAGTACCCCGCCTGGGGAGTACGGCCGCAAGGTTGAAACTCAAAGGAATTGACGGGGGCCCGCACAAGCGGTGGAGTATGTGGTTTAATTCGACGCAACGCGAAGAACCTTACCAAGGCTTGACATCGTCTGATGACTCTAGAGATAGAGAGTTCTCCTTCGGGAGACAGATAGACAGGTGGTGCATGGCTGTCGTCAGCTCGTGTCGTGAGATGTTGGGTTAAGTCCCGCAACGAGCGCAACCCTTATCCTATGTTGCCAGCACGTAATGGTGGGAACTCATGGGAGACTGCCGTGGATAACACGGAGGAAGGTGGGGATGACGTCAAGTCATCATGCCCCTTATGTCTTGGGCTACACACGTACTACAATGGGCTTTAATAGAGGGTAGCGAAGCCGCGAGGTGAAGCCAAACCCAAAAACAAGCTCTCAGTTCGGATTGCAGGCTGCAACTCGCCTGCATGAAGTCGGAATCGCTAGTAATCGCAGATCAGCATGCTGCGGTGAATACGTTCCCGGGCCTTGTACACACCGCCCGTCACACCACGAAAGTTGAGAGCACCCGAAGCCGGTGAGGTAACCAGCAATGGAACCAGCCGTCGAAGGTGAGATCAGTGATTGGGGTGAAGTCGTAACAAGGTAGCCGTATCGGAAGGTGCGGCTGGATCACCTCCTTTCTATGGAGATTTGAATCATTGAAATACATGGTTCTAATCCAAGGTCGACACATCTGGTTGTTCATCTACTTACATTGCTTAGTTTTGAGGGAATACGTCCTTGTTGCTACAAGAAATTGTAGTGATAAGAAATGTAGTACCTTATATGTTCTTTGAAAACTGCACAGAAGAAAGCAAAGTAATAATTCTAATAGCAATATTAGGGTGATTACCGAGCATGTTAGGATTTTTTAAAAAACGTATGATCCTTTGGGATTGTACACCACTAATGATTGTTCATTTATGAGCAGTCGATTAGCAAGACATAAGTCAAGCTAATAAGGGCATACGGTGGATGCCTTGGCGCCAAGAGCCGATGAAGGACGGGGTAAGCTCCGATAAGCTAGGGGGAATCGCAAGCAGGTTTTGATCCCTAGATTTCCGAATGGGGAAACCCAACAGTGGTAATGCACTGTTACCCATACCTGAGAGTATGAGGAGGGCACCTGGGGAACTGAAACATCTAAGTACCCAGAGGAAAAGTAATCAAGTGAGATTCCCTAAGTAGCGGCGAGCGAACGGGGAAGAGCCCAAACCGAGTCAGTTTACTGATTCGGGGTTGAGGACCGGCATAATTCGAGTCAGGCTTAGTCGAACTACCTGGAAAGGTAGACCATAGGGGGTAACAGTCCCGTAGACGAAAAGCAGAGCAAGATGGCCGAGTTCCAGAGTACCACGAGACACGTGAAACCTTGTGGGAAGCAGGGGGGACCACCCTCCAAGGCAAAATACTCCTTGGCGACCGATAGCGTATAGTACCGTGAGGGAAAGGTGAAAAGCACCCCGGGAGGGGAGTGAAAAAGAACCTGAAACCGTATGTCTACAAGCAGTTGAAGACCCTTATGTGGTCAACAGCGTGCCTATTGAAGAATGAACCGGCGAGTTACAGTAACTAGCGAGGTTAAGCAGAAGATGTGGAGCCGCAGCGAAAGCGAGTCTTAATAGGGCGAATAGTTAGTTGTTGTAGACCCGAAACCGCAGTGATCTATCCATGGCCAGGTTGAAGCGCAGGTAAAATTGCGTGGAGGACCGAACTCGTGAACGTTGAAAAGTTTTGAGATGAGTTGTGGATAGGGGTGAAATGCCAATCGAACGCGGAGATAGCTGGTTCTCCCCGAAATAGCTTTAGGGCTAGCCTCAAGAAATAAGTACAGACGGTAGAGCTCTGATTGGGCTAGGGGCCTTATAGGTTACCGAACTCTGTCAAACTGCGAATGGCTGTACTCGGACCTTGGGAGTCAGACTGCGAGTGATAAGACCCGTAGTCAAGAGGGAAACAGCCCAGACCATCAGCTAAGGTCCCAAATGCCGTACTAAGTGGCAAAGGATGTGGAACTTCAGAAACAACCAGGATGTTGGCTTAGAAGCAGCCACCATTTAAAGAGTGCGTAATAGCTCACTGGTCGAGAGGTTTTGCGCCGAAGATGTCCGGGGCTAAAGTACGGAACCGAAGCTATGGATTTGTACCTTTGGTACAAGTGGTAGGGGAGCGTTCTATACGCTTTGAAGCAGTACCGTAAGGAGCTGTGGAGTATATAGAAGTGAGAATGCCGGTATGAGTAGCGAAAAGACAAGTGAGAATCTTGTCCACCGAAAGCCTAAGGTTTCCTGAGCAACGCTCGTCGTCTCAGGGTAAGTCGGGGCCTAAGCCGAGGCGTAAATGCGTAGGCGATGGACAACTGGCAAACATTCCAGTACCACCCACATCCGTTTGAGTGATGGAGTGACACAGAAGGGTAAGTAATCGCATGAATGGAAGAAATGCGTCTAAGCTTGTAGGGTGTTTAGTAGGCAAATCCGCTAAACGAATAGCCTGAGGAGTGACGGGGAGTTGCTAGCGATAGCGATGAACTTACTGATCCCACACTGTCAAGAAAAGCTTCTAGCGAGGCTGTGGGTGCCCGTACCGCAAACCGACACAGGTAGGCGGGGAGAGAATCCTAAGGTGCGCGGGAAAACCCTCGTTAAGGAACTCGGCAAAATGTCCCCGTAACTTCGGGAGAAGGGGAGCCCTTTTAGGTGATTACCCTTGCGGTATGAGCTAAAGAGGGTCGCAGAAAAGAGGCCCAAGCGACTGTTTACCACAAACACAGGTGCCTGCTAAAGCGAAAGCTGACGTATAGGTGCTGACACCTGCCCGGTGCTGGAAGGTTAAGGGGAGTGCTTAGAAGCAATTCGAAGGTGTGAACTGAAGCCCCAGTAAACGGCGGCCGTAACTATAACGGTCCTAAGGTAGCGAAATTCCTTGTCGGGTAAGTTCCGACCCGCACGAAAGGTGTAACGACTTGGGCACTGTCTCAACGAGGGACCCGGTGAAATTGAAATACCTGTGAAGATGCAGGTTACCCGCGACTGGACAGAAAGACCCCATGGAGCTTTACTGTAGCCTGACATTGAATTTTGGTAAATGATGTACAGGATAGGTGGGAGACTGCGAGATATGTACGCTAGTATGTATGGAGTCATTGTTGGGATACCACCCTTTATTTACTGGAATTCTAACTTTAATAGTAACGACATTAAGGACAGTGTCAGGTGGGCAGTTTGACTGGGGCGGTCGCCTCCGAAAATGTAACGGAGGCGCTCAAAGGTTCCCTCAGCGCGGCCAGAAATCGCGCGAAGAGTGCAAAGGCAGAAGGGAGCTTGACTGCGAGACGTACAGGTCGAGCAGGGACGAAAGTCGGACTTAGTGATCCGGTGGTACCGCGTGGAAGGGCCATCGCTCAACGGATAAAAGCTACCCTGGGGATAACAGGCTAATCTCTCCCAAGAGTCCATATCGACGGGGAGGTTTGGCACCTCGATGTCGGCTCATCACATCCTGGGGCTGTAGTAGGTCCCAAGGGTTGGGCTGTTCGCCCATTAAAGTGGTACGTGAGCTGGGTTCAGAACGTCGTGAGACAGTTCGGTCCCTATCCATCGCGGGCGCAAGAGACTTGAAGGGAACTGCTCCTAGTACGAGAGGACCGGAGTGGACGAACCAATGGTGTACCAGTTATCCCGCCAGGGGTACAGCTGGGTAGCTACGTTCGGAAAGGATAAACGCTGAAAGCATCTAAGCGTGAAACCAGCCTTAAGATGAGGTCTCTCATAGCGTAAGCTAGTAAGTCCCCTTGTAGATGACAAGGTTGATAGGCCAGGTGTGTAAGTCCAGCAATGGATTCAGCTGACTGGTACTAATAGGACGAGGGCTTGACTTAATTTAGTTAGTAGCGCAGCTACTAACGACTAACATGTAGTCTTTCTTCTGTGAAGTTTTGAAGGAACATATGAAAATATGTACTTCTAAAATCCAGTGGCGATAGCTAAGGGGTTCCACCTGTTCCCATACCGAACACAGTAGTTAAGCCCTTATACGTCGAAAGTACTTGGTTGGAAACGGCCTGGGAGGATAGATAGTTGCTGGTTAAAGAAAAAACGCTCACTTTTTGTGAGTGTTTTTTTATATATTATATGTTTTTTTACTATTTTGCAGGAAGACAATGCTTTTTTGGGGAAGAATACAAAATGGAAGGAGTGTCATTATTTGAATAAAATTTTAGATGAAATAGAGAAAAAGGTTATCAACGGGATTCGACTTACGAGGGAAGACGGCATTGCTCTATTTGAAAGTAATAATTTGACTTGGTTGGGTTATTTAGCAGATATAGTTAGACAACGTGTGAGTGGTGACTATGTATATTTTAATGTCAACCGCCATATTAACCTAACAAATGTTTGTACTGCTCGATGTGACTTATGTGCCTTCGGCTGTGATGCGGATAGCGCCCAGTCTTATACAATGACAAAAGAGAAGGCCTTAGAAATTGCTACACAAGCCGCTAAAGACAGTGATCTTAGAGAATTACATATAGTAAGTGGGCTTCATCCGGATTGGCCTTTTACATATTATGTTGACGTTATAAGGGCATTAAAGAAGGCATTACCTCACATTCATTTGAAGGCTTTTACAGCCGTAGAAATAACTTATTTTGCGAAGATTTCTGGTAAGTCTGTTACGGAAGTATTAGAAGAGTTACAGGATGCAGGGCTGGATTCTATGCCAGCGGGTGGGGCAGAAATTTTATCCGACCGAGTGAGGGCAGAAATTTGCCCCAAGAAAGCAACGGCAACAGAATGGCTAGAGGTGGCCCGTACTGCCCATAAATTGGGAATTCGCAGTAATGCTAGTATGCTATATGGGCATATTGAGACAATTGAGGAGCGCGTAGATCATTTATTATCCTTACGAAAGTTGCAGGATGAAACGGGTGGTTTTCAGACTTTTATTTGCTTTCCTTTTCATCCGAATAATACGGAGCTCGGTAAACGGGTTGACCGGACTTCCGTATGGGATGAGCTTAAAACTATGGCAATTTCTCGTTTGTTGCTAGATAATTTTAAAAATATTAAGGCATATTGGGTTATGCTAACATTGCCTATAGCCCAAGTGGCATTAGGATTTGGTGCAAATGATATTGATGGTACAGTAAGTGAAGAAAAAATAATGCACGCTGCAGGAGCAAAATCAGCTACATCTCTCAGTAAAGAAGATATTATTGCGGCCATTCGTCAGACAGGGCGTATTCCTGCTGAACGAGATTCTATGTACAATATAGTTAAAATATTATAGTGAAAAAAGAACAGCCTAACGAATATAGCGGCTGTTCTTTCTTACTATTAATTAGGGTGGATGTAAATAGGTCATAGGAGGCTAATAATGAGTTTTGTTATTCAAGCTGAAAACTTAGCAAAGACATATGGAGGTTTTCGTGCTTTAAAGGGTATTTCTTTTGGCATTAACAAAGGAGAGTGCTTTGGTTTTCTAGGCCATAATGGGGCAGGTAAATCTACTACTATGAAAATGATATATGGACTGTCTACAGTGGATGAGGGTTTTCTTGAAATTGTTGGTGAGAGAATTCAGCCTATTACCCCACCTCATATTAAGCAGATTTTTGGCATTGTGCCACAGGAAGATAATTTAGACCCAGACTTATCTGTTATCGAAAATCTAGAGGTTTATGGCGGATATTTTGGTATTACACGTAAGAAATCAAGAGAATATGGGCAAGAGTTGTTAGAGTTCATGGGGTTAGCAGATAAAGCCGATGTAAATGTTGAGTTACTCTCTGGTGGAGCGAAACGTAGGTTAGTGATAGCTAGAGCTCTTATTAATAACCCACAAATAATTATCTTAGATGAGCCAACAACGGGTCTTGATCCCCAAGCTCGTCGTTTGGTTTGGCAAAAGCTTAGGCGTCTTAAAGAAGAGGGAGTTACCATGATTTTGACGACTCATTATATGGAAGAGGCAGCACAGCTATGTGACAGATTAGTAATTATGAATGACGGGCTAATATTAGCAGAGGGTAGTCCTGAGGAATTAACTCGCCAGTATGTATTACCCTTCGTGATAGAAGTACGAATCCCTATTGCTTTGCTGCCTTCCCAAATCAATGAGAAAATCGAAGAAATGGGCGGTAGGGCAGAGTACATTGTTGATAGCTTATTTATTTTTACTAATGATGGTAAGAGCCTATGGAATAAGCTAGGGGACCTCGGATTATCTGAGCGCGTTTGCTATCTACGACCTACTAATTTAGAAGATGTATTTTTGAAATTGACAGGGAAGAGGGACGAAGAATGAAAACGGCAGTGGGCATTTTAAAGCGTCATCTAATTGTATTTCGTCGTACTTTGTGGTCCAATACGGTATTAAATGTCTTGGAACCTTTTTTATATCTTTCAGCTATGGGGTTTGGTCTCGGGGCCTATGTACAAGATATGGGTGGCATGAGCTACATTCAGTTTATTGCACCAGGAATGGTTGCTTCTGCGGCTATGTGGGCAGCGACTTTCGAGTGTACCTACTCTAGTTTCGTTCGTTTACACTATCAGAAAACATTTCACGCCATGTTGGCTGGACCTGCGACTGTGACTGATGTAGTTATAGGTGAAGTATTATTTGGTATTGTTAAAAATATTGTCTTTGGCATTGTCATTTTAATGGTGATTGCTGCTATGGGACAAGTACAGTCGGTATGGTCTTTGTTAATTCCTCTGTTTCTTATTTTTCCTGGAGCCGTTTTTTCTTTAATGGCTTTATCATATACGGGGTTGATTAATCATATCGATTATTTGAATTATTATATTACCTTAGTAACAACACCAATGTATCTATTTGCTGGTGTTTTTTTTCCTGTCTCATCTATGCCAGGATGGATGCAGACGTTAGCTTGGCTTAATCCGCTGTATCATAGCGTGGAAGTATGTCGTGGATTAGTAGTTGGTAGTATTAGCATGGTGTTGTGGCAGCATGTTATAAGCTTGTTGATATTTACAATTATTTTAGCACCAGTACCCGTGTACTTTCTAAGAAAGCGGCTGATTAGCTAAATAAATGTATGTAATTACAAAAAATGTTCACAATAAAAAGTAGGGGTTGCGTAAAACCGCCCCTACTTTTCATTCTTTTAAAGGAATGTAAATATATATTAATCTAATGTTGAAACAAGTAAGTGTGCGCAGACTTCATTTGTAGCAACAGGCACATTATGTACATCGCAAACTCTCAGAAGTGCTGTAATATCGGGCTCATGAGGTTGTGCTGTTAAAGGGTCCCTCAAGAATATAACCAAGTCAACTTCTTGGCTAGCAATGCGTGCACCTATTTGTTGGTCACCACCCAGTGGACCAGATAGATAGGTAGTAACCTCTAATCCAGTGTTTTCCTTAATAAGACGTCCAGTAGTGGCTGTAGCCAATAAATCTTGTTTTGCTAAAATATCTCGATGTTGATTTACAAAAGCAAGCATAGATTCCTTTTTACGATCGTGGGCAATTAATGCGACGGTTTTCATGATAACACCTACCTTTTTATAGATATATAAATTATAACATAATTGGTGTTAACATTACGTTAAATTATAATGCAGGATGGCAATATATTAGAATACTTTTTCATAATATATAAGGGGAGGGTTATTTGACGCTATAAGCTCACTAATAATAAGATGGTGTTTAGTAACAATTAGAGAAGGATGAGGATAGCCTCATGGCGAATAGTGTTTTAAGGTAGTATGGTTAATATTTGCAAGGAGTGAATAAATGTGTTGCCATTTCTTATAATAGTATTTTTTGTAATCAATTTTTTATACTTCTTTATGGAAATGCCTGTATTGGCTTTCGGATTTACAGATTGGTCTAACTTAATTATTGCCTGGGGAATTGTTTTACTCTTTGTTTCGGCATTAATATTACTTAATAAATTTAGACAGTTTATTGCTAAGACAGCCTGGGGAGAACTTTTAAAAAAAATATTCCCACAATTATTTCAAGAAAGGCCACACGTTGTTGATATTGCTAATTATCAAAATAATGGACAAAATTTCAAACGTTACAAGATGCTGGGGATCGTAGGGATTATATTACTGGTAATTGGTGTAAGTAACTTATTAATTTTACCTATCTTAACGAGTGCACCGATATTGTATAGTAATTCTTACAGGGAGCTGTTAGGAGAAGTAAGCGAGAGTTCTTTTACTTCTGATATTGAGCCAATTAATTTATCTCAAATACGAATAGTAGATGATGAAACAGCCCGAAAATTAGCAGAGAAGAAGATTGGTGAAGTACCTGCATTAGGTAGTGAAGTTCAAATAGGCGAGTTATCGTTGCAGAAGGTACAGGATAAATTATATTATGTTGCTCCCCTAGAACATCGTGGTATCTTTCAATGGCTAACGAATCATAGTAAGGGGAGTAAAGGCTATGTAATGGTCTCAGCCACTAATCCGCAAGATGTACGCCTAATTCAAAATATAAACGGAAAAGAAGTATTTTTGAAATATCAAATGAGAGGCTTTCTCTTTGATTATTTGCCAAGATACGTTTACTTCAATGGTTTATTCACAATTGGTACTACGGATTATTCTTTTGAAGTTGATGATGATCTGAACCCTTACTGGGTTGTTACTTTGTATAAGAATAAAATAGGTTATCATGGTGCTGATGCAGTTGGCGCAGTTACTGTTAATGCGCAAACGGGAGAAATTGCGAGATATAGTATAGAAGATTTACCTCGTTGGGTTGACAGGGTGCAGCCTGAAGAACTTATTTATCGGCAAGTTCGTGATTGGGGTGAATATATTAATGGATTCTGGAATAGCATTTTTGCTAAAACAGGTACATTAAAGCCAACTGGTACTGATCTTCATCTTATTTATGGCAATGATGATAAGGTATATTGGTATACGGGTATTACATCTTCAGGGAAGGATGGAAGCTCTGTCGGTTTCATTTTGATTAATTCGCGTACAAAAGAAGCAAAATGGTATAAGGTATCTGGAGCTGATGAAGCAGGGGCTAAAAAATCCGCTGAAGGTCAAGTGCAGGAAAAATCGTACCGTGCAGGATATCCTATTCTATATAATATTGGCGGTGTGCCTACCTACATTGCTCCTTTAAAAGATAAAGAAGGGTTACTAAAAGCTGTTTCTTTTATTTCTGTAGAAAATTATAATTTAGTAGGCGTAGGGGCTGACATCGAAAGCAGTTTGCGAACGTATCAACAGGTATTAGCGAGTAAGGGAAATCAGTTCATTCCTAGTCAAGAAAATAAAACAATAAAATTGCAAGGTAAGATCAGTCGCATTTCCCAAGTTGTTAAAGGTGGAGATTCTTATTTCTACTTTATGTTAGAGGGCGATAATCGAATTTTTGTAGGGAGTGTTTCTACCTCACCCAAGGTTCCCTTGGCTAAAGTTGGTGACATAGTAGCTGTAACAGCGAATGATACGAGGGAAAATACATTAAGTATTAGTGAGTTTAAAGGTGAAAGTTATTAAGTAAGAGGACCATCCTTCAGCTTTTTGCAGGAGGATGGTCTTTTACTTTAATAATTTGACTTGGCTGTCGTATTCACATCAGTATATAAAATTTTTTTAGAGGGAAAGGTAGATAGGCAGCGAAAAAGTAAGATGAAGGATTTGCAGGAGGTTTTGGTATGGATGATAAAGATTATGATACATATGCAGAAAAATATTCTGAAAAGAAGTTGTTTGAAAAAATAGGGCGATTTGCTGCCAAGGCTGGTAAAAAACTGGTATATGTGGTGCTGCTTCTGTATTATACGTTGCAAAAAGACAACGTACCGATGAAGGCCAAAGCCATTATCATTGGCGTATTGGGATATTTTATTTCTCCGATAGATGCAATACCAGATATTACGCCATTTATTGGATATACGGATGACTTTGGAGCTTTGCTAGTTGCATTAGCTGTTGTGTCTGTGTATGTTGATGAAGAAGTAAAGAATAAGGCAAAGAGTAAATTAGAATCCTGGTTTGGTCCAATTAGTGAAAGTGATATAGAGGAAATTAACGCAAAATTATAAAGGGTGCTTCATGGCATTGTACTTTTGGGGATGGTTTATGAGTTATCATGAACCATCTCTTCTTTTATTTACGATATAAGATTTTTCAATGAAATTGGCATAAAAATTTTAAATAGGAGAGATAGATAATCAAGGAGAACTTGTTGATTTCTATTTTTCGTTGCTGTTGGATGTGAAATTCTAATTGGTAAGTATCAGGCTCAAGATTGTCTAATGACATAGAGTATCCAATCAGATCATAGGCTAATATTGGGGTGTTTATATGAAAATCGGTTTGGTAGGAATAGGTCGTATGGGAAGTGTGTTAGCAACTATTTTGGCAGACCATTGTGAGCTTTATTTATTTGATAAGAATACTACACGGATGAATTTGATAGCGGAAGAACTGAGGGCCTCTGTTGCCAATAATTTAAAGGAAATCGTGAAAATAAAATCAATTCTTCTAGCTTTACCTGATCGGGAAGTCATTACTTGTATTAAAGAATTGAACCAATTGAATGAACCGATTACTGTTATGAATATAGCTACAAATGTAGGGCAACATACACTTAATAGCATTGCTGCTTCCCATGTGAAATGCATATCTGTCAAATTTATCGGACATGCAGGTGAGATGGCTTTCGGAGAGAGACCAGTCATTATAGTAAATCAATCTCCCAAGGAATTAGTGCCCATAGCAGTAGAAGTTTTTCAGTTAATCGGGCAAGTAATCGTAGGTGATGCTGATGTGGTGCAAAAGATTAATACAATAGCGGCCCAAAAGGCGATTGAAGCAGCAGTAAGTATTGAAAGGGAATTAAAAGATAATAAAATCACAGATCCAGCAATAATTAAAAGCGCAATAAGACAGGTAGCCGCTGGAATAATGAAGTCCTATGCAGATGATAACCTGGGGCCCTTTGCTCAAGAAATAGTACATTCAGTACGGACTAAGCTAAATATGAAGTAAATGTAATACCACATTTATTGCAGTTTAGTTAAATGATTGCAGGAGAAAGTGTAATCATGTCGTATCTATATATAAGAAACCTATATAAATGATAGGTACAGATGGAGGTAAGATAGATGTTACAAGGAACTTTTCGTGTAAAAGCTGGTTTAGCAGAAATGCTTAAGGGTGGCGTCATTATGGACGTAACTACTCCTGAGCAAGCAAAAATTGCCGAGGAAGCTGGGGCTTGTGCTGTTATGGCATTAGAACGTGTACCAGCAGATATTCGAGCTGCAGGTGGGGTTGCTCGTATGGCGGATCCTACGATTATTCAAAGAATTATGGATGTTGTAACCATACCAGTTATGGCTAAAGTAAGAATCGGTCATTTGGTAGAAGCCCAAATCATAGAATCGTTAGGTGTAGATTATATCGATGAAAGTGAAGTATTAACTCCTGCTGACGACAAATATCATATTGATAAGCACCAATTTAAAGTTCCTTTTGTTTGTGGTGCAAAAAACCTTGGCGAAGCCTTGCGTCGTATTGGTGAAGGGGCCGCTATGATCCGAACAAAAGGCGAACCGGGAACAGGTAATGTAGTAGAGGCAGTAAAGCATATCCGCATGGTGATGAGCGAAATTCGCCAATTGCAAAACTTGCCGAATGAAGAAGTAGCTGCCTTCGCTAAGAATATTGCTGCTCCGCTAGAACTTGTTATGGAAGTTAAAAAATTAGGGCGCCTGCCAGTTGTTAATTTTGCAGCAGGCGGTATTGCGACTCCAGCAGATGCAGCCCTTATGATGCATTTGGGTTGCGATGGGATTTTTGTCGGGTCTGGTGTTTTTAAATCCGGCGATCCTGTAAAAAGAGCCAAAGCGATTGTTGCTGCCACTACGTATTACAATGACCCTAAAATTTTGGCCGAAGTTTCCCGCGATCTTGGTGAAGCTATGGTAGGGATTGAGATTTCTACCTTGCCAGAGCATGAGCGCATGCAAGAGCGTGGCTGGTAAAAGGCTAGAAGGTAGGGATAATAAATGAAGATAGGGGTTCTGGCATTACAAGGAGCTTTTCGTGAGCATTGTTGGATGCTTGAAGGCTGTGGCGCAACAGCGATTGAAATTAGAAAACCAGAAGAACTGGATGATGTAGCTGGCTTAATTATCCCTGGCGGAGAGAGCACTACCATTGGCAAGTTGATGGTCCAATGGGGATTAATGGATAAAATTAAGAGTAGAGTTAGCCAGGGTATGGCGGTCTATGGTACTTGTGCCGGTATGATTATGCTAGCGAAAGACATCATAGATAGTGATCAGCCTCGTTTAGGATTATTGGATGCTGAAGTACGTCGCAATGCTTTTGGTCGCCAACGGGAAAGTTTTGAGGCCGATATGGTGGTACCTGAATTTGGCGTAGAACCGTTAAGGGCTGTTTTTATCCGTGCACCATACATTGAAAAAGCAGGCGAAGGCGTAAAGGTTCTAGCTAAGGTAAGAGATAAAATAGTCATTGCGAGACAAGGAAAGATACTTGTAACCGCATTCCACCCGGAATTGACAGAAGATGATCGTATCCATAAATATTTTATTTCTATGATAAACGAATAGCGATAGGAAAAGAGTGATTGTTACCATTGGTATACAATCACTCTTTTGGATGAGGAAAGGTTATTCTTTTTTCATTGTAACAGCAATGGCAGTTGCGATTGCTGCACCAATACCAGAACCGTCTTTGGTGAGGCTTGTTGTTACATTCATTCCTTTGTTGCCCAGCTCTTGGGCTAAGGTTAGATTAATCGTTTCGGCGTAGCCTGGAGTCTTTTCATAAAGTGATCCATCAATAGCAATATTATGATGCTCAGCCAAGTTTGGATCCATATGATGAATAATACCTAAAAATGTGGCAGCGACTAAGCGCGCTGAGCGAGTTGACACAAAAGAAGCTATCTTTTTTAACGATTCACGATCTTCTTTTGTAGAGCCTACGATTTTAAGACTTTTTTCTAAGAATGATTTAATATTTGAGTATTCTGGAGTTTCATCTTCTAAGAGGAGTGATATATGGGCACCATTTAATATGTGAGGTGCAGTTAATGCCTCGCGGCTAGAGTTTGCTGCTAGCAGACCTTCATCAAACAAGCTGCAGGCAATGATGCGTACAAGTTCACCAATATAATGACCTGAAACCATTTTTTCAAGTCGTTGGGCACCAGGTTTTTCACTACCAGTATCTAATAACATATCGTAATGTGTAAAGGGGAGTTGATCAAAGTTACCTGATTCCATATTGATAATCATTGGCTCTTTTGTCCAGGGAGGGGAGGGTTCAAGATAAGCTGTATTATGGCCTGTGCCGCATATAGAGCCAATATCGGTGAATTGATTCGTATAAGCTGCAGCGAGTAATGTACCTACCGTATCATTGATAATAGCCTCTGGAACAACATTAGAAAGATTTTGCCTTAGCAATGCATCTTTTAGAAGAGCTGTAATATTGGCACCCTCTACGCCTGTTGTTTCAATTTCCTTCGTCCAATGAATGAGTGTGCCTGTATTTAGACCAGTTTGATCCGTGGGAAAAGAAAAGGTGTGACCTAAAGGATATATAATACCAGGTTTTACAAGAGTAGCAATTTGCTGCGCAATAAAGTCAAATAACTGTTCGGCAGTAGATTTCCCGGAAATATGATTATATGTTTCTGCTCTATCTTTAAGAGGTTTACCCCCTCGAGCGTGTACCGTGAACTGCCCCTGGCCAAATAACTCTGTTAAGAGCACTCTAACGTTAGTGCCACCAAAGTCTAAAGCTAGGAACGTACCGACTTCTTTTCCGGAAGGTTTACTTAGATAGGAAGGTAACATTTTTAGTGTGCTAGGTGATCCATGTAACCCAGCCAGCATTGATCTTTCAAAGTCATTCGCTATTTGGCGGATTTGATCGGGGGAAATGGTAAATTGCGAGGCTATCAAGTGTAACCTAGTTAACAAATTGCTCATTTTGTAAACCTCCGTAAATTGATTTATGTATATTTTCCTAAAGATATAACAGCACTTAAAAAAATTATATCATACTCAGGTCAATTTAACTGACTTTTCTCTATATATTTTAGTTAAAATTTGGATAAATCAATATGGAGGTATATAACTATAGCTTATTTATTAATTCGAGTTTCATATTGTTGCCGTAAAACAGTTTTTAAGATCTTTCCTGTAGTGTTTTTGGGTAGCGAATCAACAATAATAAATTCTTTAGGGATTTTAAAGGGGGCTAGTTTTCCTTGTAAATAAGCTTTGAGTAGCTTCTTGTCGATGATTGATTCTTCTTTAGGGACAATATAAGCATGCACAGCTGTACCATGTAGTTTATTGTGGACGCCAATTACAGCAACTTCAGATATAGTTGGATAAGCATATAAAAGTTCCTCAATCTCTCGCGGGTAAATATTCTCTCCATTGATAATAATCATATCTTTTAGGCGATCAACAATAAATAGATAACCATCTTGATCCATGTAAGCTAAGTCACCAGTATGGAGCCAGCCTTTTTGTAATGCCTTGGCCGAGTCCGCTGGTAGTTTATAATAACCTTTCATAACGTTTGGACCGTTAACGAGTAGTTCGCCAATTTCACCGGGAGGAAGATCCTCATCCTCATTTTCCTCGCTACTGATCTTTACTTTTATTCCAGGTAAAGGCTTGCCGATGGAACAAAATTTTATGTTATCGATTGGATTTAGAGATACGATGGGAGAAGCTTCCGAAAGTCCATAACCTTCCGCAATTTGTTTATCAAATTTCTTCGTAAATTGCTCTGAAATTTCTTGAGGCAAGGAAGAGCCACCTGAGACATAAAGTCTGACATGGGAGAAATCATCTTTTGTCGCCCATTGGGAAAAGAGTCTAAACATGTTGGGAATACCAAAAATAATGGTTAAAGCATTGTCTCGAATCATAGAAATTGTATCTCTAATTAGAAAGTTTTCTAAAACTGCAATAGAGCAGCCGTTGAGTAAAGGGGTCAAAACCGCGGCAGTCCAGGCAAAACAGTGATACATAGGTAAAACGCAAAGTATACGATCAGAAGGCTGATAGGTAAAAACCTGTGAAAATGCTTGGGCATTGCTGACAAGATTTTTATGAGTCAACATAGCACCTTTCGGCTGACCAGTAGTACCTGAAGTATAGATAATTGTGCATATCTCATCCTCATGAATGCTTTGAGGTACAGGGGCTGGAGGGATATTTAGATTATTAATGGCCTTAGAAATTTCAGGAATGAGAAGTTGAATTATTTTTTCTGGATAGTCATATGTAGCAAGTTCAGTATCCAAATCCAATGTAGTCATTGTAATTAACTTTTTTATATTTGCATTATAGATTACATAGGCAACTTCTCGTGGGACAAGCTGAAAGTTGAGAGGAACTATAACTGCACCTAAGCTGGTAATTGCTAAATAGCAGTAAATAAAATCAACGGAGTTTTTAGAAAATAAGCCAACGTTTTCTCCGGAACGAATACCTTGCTGGTAGAAAAAGTCCCTATATTTTGCAACCGCGTCTTCCGCTTGACCATAGGTAATTGGTGTCTTTTCTAAAAAGGCGATTTGATCTTTGTCACCTTTTTGGATAATATCATGAACAAGCATAAAGTCCTCCTTGATACCAAAGTTATAAAATAATAGTAACCCATAACCCTTTATTGGTAAAGTGTGTAAGTTTTATAATATTCAAGAGCCATAACTGAATAAATGATAAAAAAATGTAATTTTATAGGGAAAGGTGGAATATGACGCAGGTAAAAAGGAAATCTAAGAGAATAGATATATAGTATAAAATAGCAATGAGAAGGGTCTAAAAATTGTGTTGGTGGTGAAAGTATGGATAAAGTTCGTGTGTTGGTAGTGGATGATTCTCCTTTTAGCCAAAGATTAATTAAAGATGCTTTGGCAAATTCCCATTATGAAGTATGTAGCTATGCCGGTACAGGTAGCGAGGGAATAACTCAATATCGCGAGCTACGTCCTGCTGTAGTGACCATGGACTTAACGTTACCTGATATGGATGGATTGGAATGCTGCAGAGAAATATTAACGATTGATCCAAATGCTAAAGTAGTTGTAGTAAGTGCTATGAAGGATGAAGCAATTATCACTAAAGGAACAGCAATTGGCGTAAAGGCGTTCTTCCAAAAACCAGTAAAATCAGATGAATTGTTAGCGGGGCTACGTGATATCTTGGATGCTGGAGAGAAGGATAATGCTGACAAGGATCAATATCTGAAATATTTTATTACAGCTTTTAAGCAGAATATTATAGATATGACTGGAATGGATGCTAGCGATATAACTCAAACTCCTGGTCATAAGTTAGAGTCACATGGGTTAGCAGTTATTATTGGTATTACAGGAAGCCATCCAGGAAAATTTGTCTTAGATTTATCCATGTCTGTTGCAGAAGAACTTTCTAAGAAATTATTAGGGACAGATGTAGTAGCAAGTGAAGATGTATTTAATAGTATTGCTGAATTAGCCAATATTATTGCAGGGCATAGTGTTTCTCAAATTAATAATTTGTTACGAGATAAAGAATTTGAGCTTCGGTTGACACCACCAAGTATTTTAATCGGTGAGTCAGTTGCAATTATTAATCCTAAAATGGCTTCTAATACAGTCACAACCCAGACAATTATTGGCTCATTACATATGAATGTTGGGTTCGTTGGAGGGAAATAATCTTGGATGTAAAAATGATCAATCCATTTATTGATGCAATTATGACGATAATGCCTCAACTAGGCTTTCAAAATATTGTAAAGGGTAAACTTTCTGTTGGTGATCAGTTTGTTGAGAGTAAAGGGATTACGGTACTAGTAGGGTTGACAGATCAATTGCGAGGCAATATTGCTTATAATTTGAAAGAAGAAACTGCCATGCAAATTGCTTCAAAAATGATGATGGGAATGCCTGTTACTTCTCTAGATGAATTAGCCCAAAGTGCAATTTCTGAATTGACAAATATGGTTACAGGAAATGCGGCAACCAATTTTGAAAAAGAAGGACTAAGGGTAGATATTTCACCACCAAGTATAGTTGTTGGAGAAAACTTCAAAGTGAAGGTTAGTAGTACGAAATTTCTGGTAGTTGAAATGGTGGCAGATTCGTTAGTCATTGAGCTAAACATTGGAATTGGATAAAACAGAGCAATCTGATTTGACATTATAGTTTCTGCGTGCTATAGTAAAAAAAATAATAGTTAGCTGATTGGAAAACCAAAGGCTTAAGGACGGCTTCTCTACAGTGGGAGGAATCCTTAGCCTTTTTTTGCGGAATCAGAAAGTATATTCTTATAATGTATTAAAAATCTTAGAACCCTGTATTTGTGATCATTAATTTTCAAAAGATAAAGAAAAGTGGAGGTTTTTTTTAATGCAAAAATGGAGTCAAGATGTTACTAAGCTAAATCATGTTGAGATCGCCAAATTAGAAAAAGATGGGTTAGATGTTATTCAAAGTTTGGACAAATATGCCAAAGAGGGCTTTGCCGCGATTACTGCGGATGATTTTGACCGCTTCAAATGGTTAGGACTTTATGTACAAAGGCCTAAGACGGATGAGTTTTTTATGCTTAGGGTCAAAATTCCTGGTGGAGTCCTTACTGCAAAACAAGCGAGGGTAATTGCAGAGATATCAAAAAAACATGGGCGGGAATTACTTGATATTACAAGTCGTCATTCCATTCAATTTCATTGGATAAGGGTACAAAGCTTACCAGATATTTTTGAAAAGTTAGCAGATGTTGGCCTTACGACAGTCGCGGCAGCTGGTGACTGCCCGAGAAATATTGTCAGCAGTCCTTTAGCAGGGATTGACCCTGATGAAATTTTTGATGCTAGCATGATTGTTCGCGAGTTGAATCGTTTCTTTGAGTACAATCGAGATTTCTCTAACTTACCAAGAAAATTTAAAATTTCCATTACGACAGCTCCTCACAATTCAATCCATGCAGAGATCAATGATGTTGCCTTTACTCCTGCCCAGAAAGAATTACATGGAAAAATAGTACAAGGCTTTCACGTAGCAGTTGGCGGCGGCTTATCAGCAGAACCACAGTTGGCTAAAGATGTAGATATTTTTGTTCGTCCTGAAGAAGTTCTGAAAGTTTCGGCAGCTGTTGCCACTATTTTCCGTGATTACGGTTACCGTGAAAAACGTAATCATTCAAGACTAAAATTTTTGGTTGCTGACTGGGGCATGGAAAAATTTACAGAAGAATTACTTAAGATTACAGGACCATTTGTAACAAGAGGTACTGATTTGACACGTAACTGGAACAAGGGCTTTTTCCACGGAGTTCATAAGCAGAAGCAGTCTGGTCTTTCTTATGTTGGCTTAACAATACCTGCGGGAAGAATGAGTGCAAGTGAGCTAGAAAAAATAGCAGGGTTAGCGGATGCTTATGGTGATGGAGAAATAAGAACTACCAACTCACAAGATATTGTTCTGATCAATATTCCTGATCAAAAGCTAGAAGGCCTATTGACAGAGGAAATCGTAAATAAATTTTCTCCCGACTCTCAATCCTTCCTTGCTACTGCAGTTACCTGTACAGGAAAAGAATTTTGTCCTTTTGCTGTGGCAGAAACGAAGCACAGCATACAAGAAATTGCTCAATATTTGGACGAACATATTTCTCTTGAGGAACCCATTCGTCTTAGCATCAGCGGATGCAAAAACTCTTGTGGACAGCCGCAAATTTCTGATATTGGACTGCAAGGGAATGTAGTATTAGTTGATGGCAAAGCAATCGAAAGCTTTGAAGTATGGCTTGGTGGGATACTAGGACCTTCTGCTTCCTTTGCGACGAAATTGTCAGGGCTTGTGACAAAAGAAAAGGTTGGTCAAGCCTTAGTCGAAATGATTGGGTTCTACAAAGAAAATAAGGTCAAGGCTGAATCTTTTACTGACTTTGTCAACCGTATTGGTTTTGGGGCGCTCCAAGATAAGTTAAACGCCTTTGTTGTTAATAAAACAGCTTGATAATATAAACCTGCAGAATATATTCTGCAGGTTTATATTTTTTACTTGACAGTTAGCTGTTGTGAGCTATATTTTATAGTTAGTTTAAATGGAGGAGAAGGGTGGTACTACTATGTATGAAGTAATATTATTTGACCTTGACGGCACATTGACAGATCCTAAAGTGGGCATTACATTGTCCGTTCAATATGCGCTAGAAAAAATGGGGATTTATGAAGAAGATGCGGAAAAACTGACACCTTTCATTGGACCACCCTTATTAAGTGCTTTCAAGGAGTTTTATCATATGAATGATGAGGAAGCTACCTTGGCTATTTCTTACTATCGAGAAAGGTTTTCAAAAGTCGGATTATATGAAAATGAAGTTTACCTAGGTATTAGAGAATTGCTTGCGGAGCTAAAGAAACAAGGAAAAAAACTGATTGTAGCAACTTCTAAGCCAACCGTATTTTCCGTAAAAATTTTGGAACACTTCGACTTACTCCACTTTTTTACTGCTGTTATCGGGAGTAATCTGGATGGCACGAGGACCGAAAAAGGCGATGTGATAGAATTTGCTCTGCAAGATCAAAATCTTAAAGAACGAGAAAGGATTATTATGGTCGGTGATCGCAAGCATGATGTAATCGGCGCTAAGAAAAATGGTATAGATGTTATTGCAGTTGCGTATGGATATGGTAGCCAGGAAGAATTAGTTACTGCCGAGCCGAATCATATGGTTTCGTCAGTGGGTGAACTTTTTAATCTGCTGAAATTTATTTCTTAATATAAAAAAAACGGTTATATTTTTTAAGGATAATGGAATTCTATTTCTATAGATTAAAATCATGAAAGGAGAGTTTATCATATGAGGAATATAAAGGACGAACTTCATCAATGGATTGATAGCCTATCTGACTATGATGCAGTAAAGGTACAGCAATTTATTACTCCTTTTGTTCCCGAATTTCACTACGAACCAAAGGATGAAATTGAATATGATAAACAGGAATAGAATTTCTAATTATCGTAATTCTTCATGATTTTGCGTGTAAAGTGAATAAGGTCTCTACCTGCTTATAAGGACTTGGTGCAACCAAGTCTTTTCTTATAAAGTTGCAATGAATGGAATAAATGCCCCGAAATTAACAATAAAAAGGATTATATTTTCTTGACTTGCAGGTATTCTCGGAAACATACGAGAATAATACAGTATTAATTAGATACGAAGACTTGCAGTGGGAGGTAGAAACATGGAAAAGGCATATGATATAGGGTTGATCGGTTTAGCAGTAATGGGTGAAAACCTAGTCATGAATATGGCAAACAAAGGTTTTGGTGTAGTTGTTTATAACCGCACCACAAGCAAGGTAGACAATTTTCTTCAACGTAATTCTGGGAAAAAGCTTGGTGGGGCGCATTCTATCGAGGAACTGACAAAACTATTAACTAAGCCCCGTAAGATTATGCTGATGGTTAAGGCAGGAAAACCTGTTGATGACATGATTGCAGAGTTGCTACCTTATTTAGAGCAAGGCGATATTATTATTGATGGGGGAAATTCTTTTTTTGAAGATACCCGCAGGAGGTTTACGGAGTTATCTCGCCAAGGTATTCGATTTATTGGTATGGGAGTATCTGGTGGAGAAGAGGGTGCATTAAAGGGGCCTAGTTTGATGCCAGGAGCCGAGCTATCTGCCTACCAAGAAATTGCACCTATTTTTACTGCTATAGCCGCACAGGTGGCTGACGGTCCATGTTGCGCTTATGTAGGTACTGACGGTGCTGGACATTACGTTAAGATGGTACATAATGGTATAGAATATGGAGATATGCAGCTCATTAGTGAGGCATATTATATAATGAAAATTGCCTTAGGCTTATCAGCTGAGGAACTATACGAAGTATTTGATGAGTGGAACAAAGGAGATCTAGATTCTTACCTCATTGAAATTACTAGGGACATTTTTCTGCAAAAAGACGAACAAACAGGCAGGCCCCTGGTAGAAATGATTCTTGATAAAGCGGGACAAAAGGGAACGGGCAAGTGGACTTCGAAGTGCGCTTTGGATTTAGGCGTACCCACACCAACAATTACAGAAGCGGTATTCGCCCGTTGCATGTCAGCCTACAAAGAAGAACGAGTGGTAGCTTCTAGCCTTCTAAAAGGACCAAGTAGTGATAAATATCTAGGAGATAAGCAAAAATTTATTCAAGCCATTCATGATGCCTTGTACGCTTCTAAAATTTGCTCCTATGCCCAGGGATTTGCCCTACTAAAGGCAGCGGACAAAGAATATAGCTGGAATTTAAATTATGGCGATATTGCCCTTCTTTGGCGTGGCGGCTGCATTATTAGGGCTCAATTTTTAGATCGGATCAAAGAATCCTTTCAGCGGGATGGGAGTCTTCCCAATTTATTACTTGCCCCTTATTTTCAAGACGCTTTAGGCCGAGTCCAGGATAACTGGAGACTGACAGTCAAGAATTGTAAAGAATTGGGGATACCAACTCCTGCCTTTAGCGCTTCTTTAGACTATTATGATAGCTATCGCCGAGCTGTACTTCCTTCAAATCTAATTCAAGCACAGAGAGATTATTTCGGTGCTCATACCTATGAAAGAATTGATCGATCAGGCAGCTTTCATACAGAGTGGATTAAAAAATAAGTAATATAGCCCACAACCGTACCAGATGATTGGTACGGTTGTGGGCTTATTTACAAGGCTAAAGCTTTAATTTAATAAGGATAATATCATGCCAAACATATGTAAGATATATTGAGCATGACGCAGAATCGAAAGAGTGAGGACAATATTAAAGATAGTGATATTGATGATGGTGAAGTTTCTATCTAATGATGTAGAAAATTGGCAGGGATTTTATTCCCTTATAGCAAATAGATGTCTAAAAGGTTTTTATAGAGAGTTAAAATTTTTATACTTCCTCAGAGTATGGGCTAGGTTCGAATGAGTATAAAATTTTTTATTGATAAATGTAAGAATATTTTGACTTGAAAATAATAAATTGATTGATTTCATCCTTGTTTTTCTAGTATATATTACAAAATTAAATGAACAGGATGATGCGGCCAAAAAACAAATTTTATAAAGTAGGGCGGTGGAGATATGCTAGAAAAGCTAAACTTATCAGGTGAACTAGATGAAAGTTTTGCAGCATTTGTTTTGAAGACGATGCCCCTGCCTGTAATGATTGTAAATAAAGAAGTTAAAGTTTGGGCAATCAACGAAGCAGCCCAACAGCTTCTTTGTATTTCAAGTGGAGGAGCCTATCTACGTAAATGTGGGGACGTTTTGAAATGTGTCAATGCTACAAGGGGATCAGAGGGGTGTGGTGAATTACCTATCTGCTCAAGATGCGTATTGCGTAAAAGTGTTCTTGAAGCTTTTGAAGGGAGAGTTGTTTCTCGTAACAAAGGACACTTTCACACTCTTGTTAATGGAGAGGTTATCAGGTTAACGCTTTTAGTGACTGCATCTCCTATAATATGCGAAAATATCCAGATGGTTATTGTGCTTGCAGAAGATATATCTCTCATTACCCAGCTACAAGGTTTGATTCCTATCTGCTCCGTATGCCATCACATTCGTGATGATAAAGGGGAATGGATGGCTCTAGAAAAGTATCTCATGCTACATGCAGAAGCAGAGTTGACTCATGATTTTTGTCCAATTTGCTGTGAAAAAATGCGGGAAAAGCATGCATTGAGTAAAAAATAGATCTGAAGTACAATCTCCGCCCTTCTTTTATTAAGTTACTAGCAAGGTAGGGGGAATAACTATTATTATAAGAGAATTCCATTTATGACTACTATCTTAGAAAAAACGTAATCCTTTAAAATTTTTTTGTGGTTCTCTACCTTTTGATAGAAGCAATTAGAAAGCAACTACATTATGATATAGTTATTGAAGTAAGATGGGGGTAGGATAAATGTCAATATGGCTAATTAAAATGGATTCTAGAGACTTTGAACAATATCGAAAAAGACTAGTTAATAGAGGCTTTATTCCCACTAATTATTTTTCTGCTAATGGATTTAACATAAAGAAAATGAGAGAACTTGCTTTGGCTGGGAAAGTCGACGCTATGCAATGTGTCGTTGGAAAATCCGTTAGATGGTATTACTCTGAAGATCAGGCTGAATTGGCACGTCTTAGAGGGGAACTCTCTTAAAAGAATAAGCATAAGTGACTCTTAAAAGTATATATAGCAAAAAAATAAGAAACACCTGCCAACGTTTGGAAGGTGTTTCTTATTTTTTTGGAAGTACAGAGTACACATCGCTAAATAATTTTATTTTCAGGAAGTAGTAGCAAGTTTAATAGTTGTTTTCCTTCAAGATAACATCATGAGCGCCACCTTCTACAATGCTTGTAGAAGACACCAGAGTAATTCTTGCGGTTCTTTGCAGTTCTTTAATCGAGATAGCTCCGCAGCTACACATTGTTGATTTTATTTTACTTAAAGTAACATCAATATTATCTTTCAGTTTACCAGCATAGGGTACATAGCTATCTACGCCTTCTTCAAATTTAAGATTACTTCCTTCGCCAAAATCATAACGTTGCCAGTTACGAGCGCGTTTTGAACCTTCCCCCCAATATTCTTTAACATAGTTATTGCCAAGTTTGGTTTTAGGAGCAGGACTTTCATCAAATCTTGCGAAATATCGTCCCATCATAATAAAGTCAGCACCCATTGCTAGAGCTAATACGGTATGGTAGTCATGCACAACTCCGCCATCTGAACAAATTGGAATATAGATGCCTGTTTCTTTAAAATAATCGTCTCTAGCCTGGGCAACTTCTATAATTGCAGAAGCTTGTCCTCTACCGATTCCTTTAGTTTCCCTAGTTATGCAGATTGATCCACCGCCGATTCCAACCTTTACAAAGTCAGCACCTGCTTCAACAAAGTACATAAACCCTTCTTTGTCGACCACATTCCCGCCGCCGATTTTAACAGTATCCTTATATTCTTCTTTTATATATTTTATTGTTTCTGATTGCCATTCACTAAAGCCGTCAGAAGAATCGACACATAAAACATCCACGCCAGCTTTAACTAAAGCAGGTACTCTTTCTTTATAATCTCTTGTGTTTATACCCGCGCCAACCATATGTCTCTTCTCAGAGTCTAAAAGCTCTAAGGGATTTTGTTTGTGATCTTCATAGTCTTTTCTAAAAACGAAATATACTAATTGTTGTTTATCATTTATAATTGGTAAACAGTGAAGTTTACGCTCCCAAATTATATCATTTGCTTCTTTTAGACTAGTATTAACTGTACTAACAATAAGCTTTGAAAAAGGGGTCATGAATTCTTTAATTTTTTTATTTAAAGAATCCCTGCTGGTTCTATAATCTCTACTGGTGACAATCCCTAATAATTTAGTAGCTAGTGTTCCATCTTCTGTAATTGCGATGGTAGCATGTCCCGTTTTTTCTTTTAATTCAATAACGTCTTTTACAGTATGTTCTGGAGATAGATTCGCATTGCTGACTACAAAACCAGCTTTGAAATTCTTTACTCTTTTTACCATTTCTGTTTGTCTTTCTATGGATTGAGAACCGAAAATAAAGGATAATCCTCCGCATTTGGAAAGAGCAATTGCTAGATTATCATCGGATACAGATTGCATGATTGCAGAAACAAATGGGATATTTATTTCAATAGGAGGTTTCTCATCCTTTTTAAATTTTACAATAGGAGTTTTTAAGTTAACGTTGCTAGGGATACAATCTTTTCTTGTAAGATTAGGTACAAGAAGATATTCACTAAAAGTTCTAGAAACTTCTTCATAATAAAATGCCATATTATTTCACTGCCGCCTTCTTATATAAATTTTTACCATCTTATCAAAGTTAATAAGTACTGTCAACTGACTTATTGTTATTTTAGTTTTTAATTATAGAATTCTATAGTAAAAGAAATTAATATTCTTGATTAGAGGGTAGATGATTGGATTGTAATTTGATTACCATTTTAGATTAGGTTATTTTACAGAAATGGGCATAATTAGAAGATAGTCGAAGTTAGATGAGACTAATATAAGCTGTAAGTAAGGCGCAACAGAGAAATGAATTCTTACTGAAGGTGATAGAGGGAATAATGAGGAACTAATATAAATCACTAAAGAAAATAGGAGGTTGTATTATGATTGTTACGAGCAGTGGTATTGTGAATGGCATCATAGACAAAAAGTACGGAAAATATGGGGAACAATTTTATAAAGGCATGCCGACCCTTTCTTTGCCACTAGAGATTAAAGAGTATCCCTCCAATGTAAAAACCTTTGCCATTCTTATGGAGGATAAAGATGCCATACCGCCAACGGGATTTTCTTGGATACATTGGTCTGTTGCTAATTTAGTTGAAGATTCACTTGGTGAAAATGTAAGTGTGAATGCAAGAGAGTTCGTCCAAGGAACAAATAGCTGGTCGAGTGGATTACTCTCTGAACCTTTAAATCGTTACGAAGCTGCTAGGTTTGGTGGGCCGATGCCTCCCGATAAACCCCATACTTATGAAATACATGTATTTGCTCTTGATCGATCCTTAGATTTGCAAGATGGGTTTTATGTAAATGAACTTTACAAGGCGATGGAAGGCCATATACTCGCTCAATATACCCTAAAAGGAATTTATTATAATTAAAGAGTTGGTTTAGATATGGTTAGGCCTTATAAAAAAGGGATCTTTTGCATATACTTCTATAGAAGTAAACTGTATATACCGTTTTGCAAACTACTTGGCAAAGGAGAATACTATGACTAAAAAAATGATTTCTTATACCTTACCTCAGGAAGAACTAGAGAATTTGCTATCATCTGCATATGGCACAAAAATTGAGCCAGTAGATGCAAAGCAACTCGCGAAACAAAAAATGAATCAGCAAAGAGCAAGGCAATTAGAAAAAAGGAGTGTGTAACTCTTAACAAACAAGCACCATTCTTTATAGAATGATGCTTGTTTGCTATAACATAGTCCAAAGATGATTTTTTGTAGTTGTTAATCTAGGATGGAAATATAAGAATAATCTAAGATATGAGGTTTTAAGGGATATACAGAAAGGAATAGTAGATGAATTCTTTTTTTATGATACTAGGCATTATTTTCTTACTATATGCTGCGGGAAATTACTATATAGCACTTCGTTTTTTTCAATGTCTTCGTAGTATCATTGAGCCTTATTCCTTATTTTATTGGGGTGGATATACCTTATTTGCTGTGACAAAAATTGTGGCTAGAATCGGAAGAAAAAATTTTCCCGGCACTTTCAATACTCGAATGACTATCTTTGGGGATTATTGGCTTGCCGCAAGCTATTACTTTTTCTTGGTTTGGGTGGCTGTGGATCTCTTGCGATTTCTGAATAAATTGTTGTTACCCCAATTTTTGCTACTCCCATATCCATCAATGGTACTAGGATTTAGCGTCCTCTTCTTAGTGGTTGCTCTAATTCTTTACGGAAATTGGAATGCCAAAAAACCGCGTATTCGTAAATACGAATTGACGGTCAATAAAACAGCACCTGGATTGTCACAGCTTCATATTGCAATGATATCTGATATACATCTTGGTGTGATTGTTGATAAGGATCGGCTGGAGGCCATCATTAAGCAAATTAATGCGCTGCATCCCGATATTATATTTTTAGTTGGGGACACAATTGACGAAGATGTAAAATTTTTCATAGAACAGGAAATGTCTGTGACATTGGGTAAATTGCATGCTCCTTATGGTGTGTTTGCAGTGCTTGGAAATCACGAGTATCTTGGTGGAGAAAGCGATCTCGCTGCAGAACATATTGGCAAATCTAATATTAAGTTATTACGGGACGAGTACCTAATGATCAATAAACAATTCTATGTGGTTGGCCGAGATGATCGGAGTGCAAAGAAAGCAAACGGAAAAAGGCGATTTCCTTTATATAGAGTCATGCAAGGTATTGATCATGAGCTTCCGATTATCTTGTTAGACCACCAACCTTATGAATTAGAAGAAGGACAGCGTAATAGAGTTGATCTTCAGTTATCAGGGCATACCCATCATGGACAGTTTTTCCCCAATAATCTGATTATACAACGCGTCTTTGAAATTGACTGGGGTTACTTGCGAAACGGTGAATATCAGGTCATAGTATCTTGCGGAATTGGGACATGGGGACCACCGATTCGTATAGGAAATCATCCAGAGATTATTGATCTGTTGATTACATTTGAAAAATAAAATATCTATAAAAGAAAAAAGGTAGATTCCTCCACCTTTTATTACTTCTTATTCGGTTTTTTCGGTGCTTGTTTGGCAGTGAAGAACTGTGTGCTTTTAGCAGCAGTTTTGATATTTTTATAGCTATCCTTAGGCGATACTTTTCCCATACAATCACCTCCATGTGTAAAGTATTTCCCTATAAATCGTTGCTTAATCTATAAAGTTTGTTAGTAGTGATGCTACTACTATACTATGTTTTGTTACTATTTGTACAGGTATTGCCTTACTTTTACGGCAAAATAGATAGACCAGTAGGAGTTTAATTTACTACTGGTCTATCTATTTTGTGAAGTAAATCCTATTGGAAAGCTACGTCTAAGGGGCTTCTATCCACTAATCTTTTATAAGAAAATCGGGGATAACCGACCATCAGCCCACCAGTAACAGCCATTTTTTCTGGAAGTTGCAAAAGATTGAGAAGGGGCTGATAACCTGAAAGGGCACAGGCTTCAAAGTAGCCAGCCCAACAGGTTCCTAGTTCAATAGTTGGCGCAAACAATTCAGCATAAGTTAAGGAAAAATGAGCATTATCCCTTCCCCGGGGCATAAAGTCTTTTGGTGCTTTGGCAATGATTAAGCAGGGTGCACTCCGTAGTATAACATCTTTGCCTGTCTTACGATACTTAGTAACATTTCCTGAAAAGTAGGCTGCCCAAGGAGAATTCTTTTTTATTTCCTCCTCCATCCAGTCAACAACTGCTGCTGTGATTTTGCGTAATGTAGCCTTATTGTCAATAACAAGATAACTGACACCCTGTGTATTTCCACCAGTCGGAGCAAGGCGAGCAATGGAAAGAAGCTGCAGAATCTTTTCTCGAGGAACTGTAGTTTCTTTATAGGAGCGAATGGACCGCCGTGAACGGAGAAAGCGTGCTGCTGTATCTGAGTCTAAAACAGGTGTTTCTCCTAAAGGCGTTTGGTTAGCTAAAGGAGCTTTTATATTATCTAATGCTTCTTCTGGGCAAACGGCCACACAGTGACCGCAAGCAATACAGTGTTGTCCAATGGTTTTCGGACCAGAGCTATCCATGCCAATAACATCTGTTGGACATACCGTAGCACAGAGGCCACAGCGGATACATTTTTCTTGATTGACTTGAATCAAATCCATTACTATCATACCTGCCTTTTTGTTTTTTTCTAGGGTTCTTGATTCTCCGTATTAGATATATTTACCTGCCATTTATTTTACACTAATTACCTAATGGGTATTTTATGATATACTACAAAAAAGAGAAAAAAAGCTAGGGGAGACTTATAATGGATATGTTGGAACCTATTGAGCTGACAAAGGGAACGCCAGGAACACCTTGTCCAATTGCTAAAACACTTGATGTTATTGGCACAAAATGGACATTTTTGATTATACGAGATTTACTAATTGAGGGGACGATGCGATTTAGTGATCTACATAGAGCGATGCAGGGAATTAGTCCGAAGACCCTTTCCTTACGACTGAGGGAATTAGAAGAACAAGGAATCTTGACAAGACGAGTGTATCCAGAGGTTCCACCTCGTGTAGAATACTCCTTAACGGAAAAGGGGAAAAAATTAGAAGGTATATTTAAAGAACTAAAACGATTTGGCTTAACGTTACCCGATAATTAACTTAGAGGAACAATAAATAATAAAAAAATATTTTTGCCGTTACTCCTGATAACAAACAAAGCTTTCCAAAAGGTAACTATATGTATTTAATATCACTACTTTACAATGGGAAGTAGTGTTGCTACAATGGCCTCAACAGCAATTAAATAAAAAGTTGGAGGTATGAAAAATGTTACAGGGTAAGCGTATTGTTATTATTGGTGGAAGTTCCGGAATTGGTTTGGAAACAGCTAGGCTTGCTATAGGGCAAGGGGCAAAAGTAACGATAGCCAGTCGTTCTAAAGAAAAATTACAAAAAGCAAAAGAACAGTTAGGTGGAAATATAACCTCTTATGTATTGGATACGAGCCAAGAAGATAAGATGAAGGAATTTTTTGAGACGGTAGGCAGTTTTGATCATTTAGTGGTTACAGCAGCGGAGACTTCGGGAGGGCCCTTCCTTGAGGCAGATGCCGCCAAAGACCATCAAATGTTTGAGAACAAATTTTGGGGTCAGTACTACGCGGCAAAATATGGGGCACCATATCTTTCTGCAAATGGATCTATTACTCTGTTTTCAGGAGTCGTAGCCTTTAAAGCCATGGTAGGATCTGCAACCCTTGGAGCGATTAATGCGGCAGTTGCTAATCTTGGAAAAACTCTTGCTTTAGAACTTGCCCCTCTCAGGGTGAATGTCGTTTCTCCCGGCATTATTGATACACCATCCCGCAGCAAAATGCCAGTAGAAGCCCGTAATAGTTTTTACAATGGATTAGCCAGTAAACTGCCTGTACAAAGAATAGGGCAGGCCGAAGATGTGGCACAAGGAGTCTTATATTTACTATCCAGCACTTTTGTCACTGGCACTGTTCTTCATATTGATGGCGGGCATAGCTTACTTTAAGTTATTCTATTAGCAAAAAATATTCTGTAGAATTCAAATGTGAATTTTTACAGGATATTTTTGTTATGATAGATAATAAGGGAATTTATACTTTTTGGCGAAAATCAGATTTAGAAAGGTGTGATAATAACATGAAAATAAAGAAAGAGGAGTTAATACAGCGGTTTTTGCAATATGTTGCAATTGATACCCAATCTAACGATCAAAACCACCAGTGTCCTAGTACTCAAGGTCAGAAAATACTCGCGAAGTATGTAGCTGACGAATTAGAAAAAATAGGGCTGGATGAGGTGGAAATCGATAAGAATGGATATGTGACGGCTACCTTGCCGGAAAACGGATTCCGTCAGGCGCCCGTCGTTGGCTTTATTTCTCATTTAGATACTAGTCCTGATATGACTGGTACTTCGCCTAAACCTCGTTTGGTTCCATCTTATGATGGAAATGATATTCTCCTTAATAAAGAACATTCCATTGTTCTGTCACCGCGGGATTTTCCTGAGCTTACAGCCTATGTAGGGCAAGATTTATTGGTTACAGATGGAACGACGTTGCTTGGAGCCGATGATAAAGCTGGCATGTGTGCAATTGTTAGTGCAGTTAAATATTTAATAGAACATCCAGAAATCCAGCATGGTAAGGTACGAATTGGGTTTACTCCTGATGAAGAAATTGGTCGTGGTGCTGACCTATTTAATGTACCGGCTTTTGGTGCTGCGTTTGCTTATACTGTAGATGGCGGAGAAATTGGGGCTATTGAGTATGAAAATTTCAATGCAGCTAATGTCACAATAAAGGTTCAAGGGCGAAGCGTTCATCCAGGAGCAGCAAAAGGTAAGATGGTCAATGCTCTGAGTATTGCTGCAGAGTGGCAACAGTTGTTACCTGCTGGTCAACGGCCTGAGTATACAGACGGTTATGAAGGATTTTTTCATGTCAATAAATTAAATGGTGGTGTAGAATACGCCGAAATAAGTCTTTTAGTGCGGGATCATGATTCTGAAAAATATGAACAACGTAAAGCACTGTTAGTCACTATGGCTAACACCTTTAATGCTAAATATGGCCCAAGAACCATTACCTTGGAAATTACCGATATGTACTACAACATGCGAGAAAAAGTTGAGCCAGTAATGCATATCATAGATTTAGCATGCCAATCGATGAAGGCTGTTGACGTACATCCTATAACCAAACCAATTCGTGGTGGTACCGATGGTGCGCGCTTATCTTTCATGGGATTACCTTGTCCAAACCTATTTACGGGAGGACACAATTTCCATGGGAAATATGAATTTTTGCCAGTACAATCGCTGGTAAAGTCTGCTGAAACTGTCGTTGAAATTATTCGCCGCGTAGGAACACAGTAAGGATGAAAGTATATATATAGGAACTACCATACCATTAAGTGCGTACTTGTCAAAGAAGGTCTTATCATCTACTATGATACTAGGTGATTTTAAAGAAAAAAGAAAGAGGGTATAAAAATGAAAGTTGTAGCTTTTAATGGCAGTCCTACAAAAGAAGGGAATACATACCACGCAATAAAGGGAGTAGCCCAGGAGCTAGAAGCAGAGGGTATAGAAGTTGAAATTGTACATGTTGGCAATAAGGTGATTCGAGGCTGTACGGCTTGTGGCGGCTGTGTAAGAAATCAAAATGAAAAGTGCGTAATTGGCGATGAGGTAAATGAGTGGATTCAAAAGATGAAAGAAGCAGATGGTATTATACTAGGATCGCCTGTTCATTATTCTGGAATCGGAGCAACGATGAAAGCATTTTTGGATCGAGGGTTTTATGTTACATCTGTTAATAAATCCATGTTGCGACATAAGATCGGAGCAAGTGTTGTTGCTGTGAGACGTTCCGGCGGCGTTACGACTTTCGATCAATTAAATCATTATGTTACATATGCAGAAATGTTAATGCCAACGTCAAATTATTGGAATGTTATACACGGTACAAAACCAGGGGATGCTCAGGAAGATGGAGAGGGGAACCAAATCACAAGAGTCCTTGGTAAAAATATGGCTTGGCTGATGAAATTAGTAGAGTTTGGAAAAGACCAAGTGAAGCAACCAGAAAGAGAAGATAAAGTCTTTACTCATTTTATTAGATAAAATATGTAAGAATTTATTAGGAAATATATACACAATAGTAAGTAAAGTAGCTCATGAATTGAATTAATTCATGAGCTACTTATTGTTTAGATCAGTATAAAAAGAAAGTTAAAGGCTTATGGCAATCGCATGGGCATATATGTCATCCAGCCACCGATAAAAGTTCCATTGTAGTCGAAGACGTATTTATAGGTTGATTCCTCTATTTGCACCATAAAAACTCTGAAATCCTCGTTATTATACCATTTTCCCCATGCTTGATAATAATAAGGAACGGGATTATCAGTAGGCTCCCAGCCCCAACTTGCAAAAGTCAAAGCAGGAACAAAAAGTAAAAAGCCAAGTACAATAGTTAGAGTTATAAACGTTTTTTTCATTGCATTACCTCCATACCTATAAGAGTATTTCCATAATATGTAATACTCAAACAGGAAAGGAAAATAATAATGAACTATTGCTAATCAAATAGAAAAAACAACAGAAGATATAAACATAAATATTGATAAAAGTAAAAGTAAAAGGTCCTGCTAGGCTTATGTGCCACAACAGGACCTTTCATAATTTAAAACGATTAGAGAGTCTTTTGGTTATTTATTTTACGAGTACTCCAAAATCCTGCGAGTAGGCTGCCACTGAAGTTGTGCCACACACTAAAGATAGCACCTGGAATCGCTGCGATAGGATCAAGATGAGCCATGGCTAAAGCGACAGCGAGACCGGAGTTTTCCATGCCGATTTCGAAAGAAATAGCTCTTGCTTTACTTTCACTCATGCCTGTGACGCGAGAAGAGGCATAACCTAGGAAAAGACCAATGCTATTATGCAGAATAACGGCTAGGAAGGCCATGCCAGCAATAGTAACCAGTTTGGTGGCGTTTAGGGCGACTACGGCAGTAATAATCATAATAATAGCGATAACTGAGAAGGCGGGGATTAGGTTGTTTACTTTATCAACCAAAGAGGAGGCAATCATACGCAGGGTAATACCAATAAATACAGGTAATAAAACAATTTTTAATATGTCTACTAGCAAGGCGCCCGCTTGAATGGGAATCATCGTGCCGGCAAAGTATAAAAAGATAAAGGGTGTAAGAATGGGAGCCAATATGGTATTAAAGCTAGATACGGTGACGGATAAAGCAGTGTCTCCTTTGGCAATAAAAGTCATAACGTTCGAGGCTGTGCCACTAGGGCAGGCGCCTACTAAAATGAGTCCAGCAGCCAAAGCTGGCGGTAAGCCTAGGAGCTTAGCCACCAGAAAGGCAACAACTGGCATAATAATATAGCGCAATACAATGCCAAAAAGAACATCCTTAGGGCGAGTAAGAACCAGTTTGAAATCATTAAGGGACATTGTCAGTCCCATGCCAAGCATAATAAGCCCAAGTAGATAAGGAATATAGGTGCCGAGTGGTTTAAATGGGGCCGGCTGAAAAAAGGCAGCAGCGGCAAATAATACAACCCATAAGGGGAAGTACTGGGTAATATAGTTGCTTAAAGTTCTAATAAATCTCATTGTAATAATCTCCTTATTTTAATACAGCACCTGTATTAGCGGATGTAACCATGCGGGCATAACGAGCGAGGTAACCTGTTTTGATCTTTGGTTCTGGTTGTACCCAGTTTTGGCGGCGTTTGGCCATCTCTTCCTCTGTGATATTTAAAACCAAAGTACGATTCGGAATGTTAATGGAAATTACATCCCCATTTTCGACTAGAGCAATAGGCCCTCCCTCCATGGCTTCTGGTGATACGTGCCCAATACAGGCCCCTTGGGTGGCTCCGCTAAACCGTCCATCAGTGAGAAGTGCTACCTTAAGTCCCATGCCAGTAATAATGGCTGTAGGATTGAGCATTTCTTTCATGCCTGGACCACCTTTTGGTCCTTCATAGCGGATGACAACAACTTCACCATCTGTTACTTGTTTAGCCAGGAGTGCTTCAATTACTTCTTCTTCAGAGTCAAACACACGGGCAGGGCCTTCAAAGACAAGCATATCTTCCTTTACGGCACTTTCTTTGACAATAGCGCAGTCAGGAGCAAGGTTGCCGGCAAGCACTGCAATGCCGCCAGTTTTCTTATAGGGGTTATCAATGGTATGGATTACATCAGGTCGTGTAATTTCGGCATCTATCAAACGCTGAGATAAGGGGCCTGTTACGGTTAGAGCATCTGTATGGATGAGATTCGCTTTTGCCAGTTCTTTCATGACAGCGCTAATACCACCGGCTTCTTGTAAGTCTTGCATGTGATGGGTTCCACCAGGGCTGAGTTTTGTAATGTAAGGGGTCTTGGCACTGATGGTTTCAAATAAAGAGAGAGGAAGGGGAAGTCCCGCTTCATGGGCGATAGCTGTAAGATGTAATACAGTATTGGAAGAGCCGCCAATTCCCATATCGACGGTAATTGCATTTTCAAAGGCTTTATTGGTCAAAATATCTCGTGGGCGGACATTGTTTTTCACTAGATCCATAATAACGGCGCCAGCCTGCTTGGCAAGTACTTTTCGAGCTCCAGTAAAGGCTGCAGGAATGGTACCATTACCAGGGAGGCCCATGCCCAAGACTTCTGTCAAACAGTTCATTGTATTCGCAGTGAAAAGTCCTGCACAAGATCCACAGCCTGGACAAGCAGATGCTTCCATCGCAGCTAATTCTTCTGCATTGATTTTTCCTGACTCGTATTTTCCAGCCGCCTCAAAGATATTGCTGACGCTAATGTCTTTGCCTTGATAACGTCCCGCCAGCATAGGGCCACCACTAACCACTACACAAGGAATATTGATTCTAGCAGCTGCCATAAGCATAGCAGGCACAATTTTATCACAGTTAGGAATGAGGACGAGACCATCAAAAGCATGACCCTCTGCCACTGCTTCAATGGAATCGGCAATTAATTCACGGCTCGGTAAGGGGTACTTCATACCCTTGTGTCCCATGGCAATGCCATCACAAATCCCAATAGCGGGAAATTCTAAGGGTGTTCCGCCTGCAGCTGCCACTCCAAGTTTCGCCGCTTGGGCAATATCTTTTAAATGCCCATGACCAGGGATAATTTCATTAAAGGAATTTACAATGCCAATGAGAGGCTTATCCAAATCCTCTTGATTGTATCCCATAGCATAGAAAAGGGAACGATGAGCTGCCCGAGTTGAACCTTTTTTTACAATGTCACTACGCATAAGTAATAGCCTCCTTTTAAATTAGATAAAAAAAATAAACCCACTGCTCCCTCAAAAGGGGCAAGAGGTTATCTCGCGGTACCACCCTTATTGCATCCACACGAAGGTGTATGCATCTCATCAGGTCTATCAACCCTAGCAAGATAACGGTTGCGTTCCAATGGAACTGTTTCCGGCGCAGCTTACTTACTATTTTCAGCTTTGCAGTTCAGGAGTGACTTACAAAATACATATGTTACCGGTTCACACCTTTTCCGGCTCTCTGAAACATAGGGGTATTTCTTTATTTCTCCATCATAACTTTTAAAAAAAGTGTAAAGTTGTAAACTTAGTATATGTTTATTATAGCGGAAAAAAAGCAGGTGTCAAATATTTTTTAGTTTTTTACAAAAGATGATATAGATCACAGATAAGAAAGCTATTATCGGGTATGATAAAGATAATATTTGAGGGAGGTGGCACAATGTTACCTAAAGGTGCTAATTTACAAAAGATCCATAATGGTAATCGTACATATGCGATAACACCCCATTTGCCAGGAGGTTTCATAAAACCTGATGCAATGAGAAAATATGCGGATGTTGCCGAAAAGTATCATGGTGTAATGAAATTGACCTCTGCACAACGTATCATGATTACGGGGCTTAAAGCAGAAGACATTGATCAAATTTGGGAAGAACTCGGTATGCAGCCTGCTATGGGTTTCGCCAATTGTGTGCGTAGTGTTAAGATATGCCCAGGTAGTGTATTTTGTAAGCGTGGCAAGCAAGATAGTATTAAGCTGGGTATGGAACTTGACAAGTTGTATCATAAAAAAGAAATGCCATCCCGAATGAAATTTAGTGTAGCGGGTTGTCAAAATTCCTGTTCTGAGGTACACGTAAGAGATATTGGTGTTATGGGGACGGACATTGGCTGGGATATTTATGTAGGTGGAACTGCTGGTTCGCACCCTCGTTTGGCGGATCTTTTAATTGAAGGGTTAGATTACGACGAGGTTCTGCGAATTGTAGGCGTTATCATTCAGTACTATCAAAAAAATGCGGATATTGAGCGTATAGGTCAGTTTATTGACCGGGTTGGATTTAAAAAGTTTCGAGCCGACGTATTAGCTCAATTCTATCAAGGTGTGAGTGAAACAACAAAGCCCTTAGTACCTCAATCGGAAGAAGGGCGTGAAATTATCCCCGTTGCAGGTGGTCTAACAGAAGGCACATTAGTATTTGGGGACAAAATCACAGTGGATAGTGTCATAAGTGACATTATCAGAGTCTATCCACAAACAATCCCTATATTCCGTTCTTTTGGCATGGGGTGTCTTGGCTGCCCTTCTGCTACAGGCGAAGCGCTAAGTAAAGCAGCAGAAATTCATGGTCTAGATGTAAACGAAATTGTAGCAGGTTTAAATAAGGTAATTTAGGAGGAAATTTATAATGAGTGCTTTTTTAGGTCATATTCACTATTGGTTGTATCATAAAATAGGGCGGGTTGCAGAACGAGAGCAACTAATTTTTCAAAAGGCTGAAGAGCTATGTGGCGGTACGGCTGAAGAACTACAATCGCAAGTGTGGCAAATTTATGGTCAACCTTTACCGGATACGGAACTTGGAGAACTAATTGATCATAGTAATATCCACGGCTGGCTGCAGCGTCAAGTAACCATTGCTGAAACTCGCGAAGCTGCCTTTATTAAAGAATTATTGGATACTTGCGGTGGTTCAGCCCAGACGCTAGTATTAGATGCTTTTGCAGATCATGGTAAAATATGCGGTGAACATGCCAAAGCCCAACAAAAATATGATGTAGAAAGAGCTGGCGGCATTTATCAGGCCATTAATGATTATTTATTGAATGGCATGCCTTGTGATCAAGGTGATGAAGTGACAGTAAATGAAGCTGATAAAGTGAGCTGGGAAGGAAATACCTGCCTGCAGGAGCGCAATTGGATAAAGGCTGGTGTAGATAAAGCCTTTATGAAAGAGTGTTACCAAAAATGGTTTGCTGGTTTTGTTACTGCCTTAAATACGACTTTTGTTTACAAGCAGACGGCAGATACCCTAAAGGGCGACAAAGTAAACAGGCACGAGATTAGCAAAAAGTCGTAAGGATGTAAGCTATATTGAAATAAAGCTACAGGGGTTATTTACTATATTAATTGAAAGAGTAGAATTCATAGTATCCTATGAGTTCTACTCTTTTTATACTGGAATAATATGTTTGCATTGTTAGCAAAATTAGGAAAGTAAAAAGGTATTTTTAATTCGTGTCAAGAATTTATTTTAGAAAGATCGGGGAGGATGGTTTTGAATGAGACCGCGGAGGATACAACAAATCATCATGAGAAAGAAAAACGCCGGGAATGTATGATCAATAAGTGTATATATAAGGATAATATTTGACATTTTAGATAGGTAACCATATAGTAATAGAGAGTAATTTATATAGTACAGGTATGAGTGTAGGGGGTTTTTTACGATATAATGGAAGATTTACAATTGACGATTAATAAAAGGCGAACATTCGCTATTATTTCCCACCCGGATGCAGGGAAGACTACGTTGACTGAGAAGTTATTATTATACGGTGGTGCCATTCGTTTAGCAGGTTCGGTAAAATCCCGTAAGGCGGCAAAACACGCTGTTTCTGATTGGATGGAGATTGAAAAACAAAGAGGTATTTCTGTAACCTCTAGCGTATTGCAGTTTGATTATGATGGGTATCGAGTTAATATCTTGGATACACCTGGTCACCAAGATTTCAGTGAAGATACGTATCGCACTCTCATGGCGGCTGATAGCGCTGTGATGCTGATTGATGTGGCTAAAGGGGTAGAAGATCAGACAAAGAAGTTATTTCACGTGTGTCGTCAGCGGAAAATCCCCGTGTTTACTTTTGTAAATAAACTGGATCGGTATGGTAAGAGTCCTTTTGAGTTAATGGAAGAAATTGAACAGGTATTGGGAATACGAGCCTATCCAATGAACTGGCCTGTAGGAATAGACGGTAGTTATGTTGGGGTCTATAATCGCCAAGAGGCACAAGTAGAACTATTTGCCAAAGACGGCGCCCATGGTCAGTCTGTACTGCCTTCCACTATGGGAAGTGTAAGTGACCCTGCTTTTCGTGAACTGTTAGGGGAAACTGTTCATGCAGCTTTAATTGAAGATATTGAGCTATTAGATATGGCTGGTGATGCTTTTGATTATGAGCAAGTGGCAGCTGGCGAGCTTACACCTATGTTTTTTGGCAGCGCAATGACAAACTTTGGTGTTCGTCCTTTCTTAGAGGCATTTTTGAAGTTAGCACCTGCCCCTGTTCCGCGTACATCCAGCGTAGGAGAGGTGAATCCTGCAAGTGAGGATTTTTCCGCCTTTGTCTTCAAAATACAGGCAAATATGAATCCCGCTCATCGAGATCGACTTGCTTTTATTCGGATATGCTCGGGTAAATTTACGAGAGGTATGTCTGTATACCATGCTCAGTCGGGCAAGAACATTAAATTATCTCAGCCCCAGCAATTCTTAGCGCAAGAGCGGACCATTATTGATGAAGCCTATCCTGGTGATATTATAGGGCTTTTTGATCCAGGAATTTTTGGGATTGGTGATACCTTATGTCCAGAAAACACCAAGTTTACATTTCAGGATTTTCCTGTATTTCCTCCTGAACAGTTTGCAAAGGTACAGCCTAAGGATACTATGAAACGTAAACAATTCGTTAAAGGCATGACGCAATTGACCCAGGAAGGTGCTGTTCAAGTTTTTCGCCAGAGTGATTTTGCCTCTGAGGCTTTCATCATTGGCGTAGTTGGTTCATTGCAGTTTGAAGTACTAGAATATCGATTGAAAAATGAATATGGTGTAGAGTTAATTATGGATCGCTTATCCTTTAGCGTAGCCCGTTGGTTAGTTGGTGATGAAGCTGCCATTAAATCAATGAAGAGCATTGACAGTGGTATGATGATTCGTGATATAAAGGATCGGCCTGTGCTGCTCTTAAGTAATGAATGGGCCATTCGCTGGGTAAGTGAACGGAATCCTGGTGTAGAGTTCTTAGAAATTCCTCAAGATTCTGCAAGCTTTTAAAAAATGCCTCAAAGTCGGTAATATACCGATTTTGAGGCGTTTTTGTCTTGCGGAATCAGAAAGTATAACACTTTCTTGATTCCAAGTAAGAACGACTAAGGCTTCCGCCTGCGTCCAAGGACTTGGCACAAGCCAAGTCTTTTCTTATAGCAATCTTCCATTTGTGGTTTCCATTGACAATGATTAATGTATGATATACGCTGAAAGAGTAAGTAAAATGGCATAATGTTAATAGGATGGTGATACCTATTGTCTAAGCATACAGAAACAGAATTGAAACTTCGGTGTACAGATGAGAGTGTGTGGGAAAGGATTATGACAGCAGAAGCACTCACGAACCTTGCCGTTCTAGGAACGGCGAAGACTGAGCAATTGGAAGCCCGTTACTTTGACACAGCGAATCATTCATTACAAAACGCGAAACTAGCTTATCGTGTTCGTCGTGAGGGTGAGGTTTGGGTGGCTACGGTAAAGAGTGGTGGATCATCTAAAGGAGGGCTGCATGCCCGCCAGGAATGGAATATTGCTGTAGACAGGGAAGAACCGGATATAACAGTGTTTTTAAATACGGAGGTTGGTTCTCGGTTACAAAAAGTAATAGGCGACCAAATACTAGAGCCTATTTTAATCACTCGTTTTGAAAGGCAAATCTTAGAGGTTATTATGCATGATGGTGCTACAATTGAAGTGGCCGCCGATAAAGGTGAAATTATAGCGGGAGAGAAGACAGCACCAATTTTAGAAGTAGAATTGGAGCTTAAGAGTGGACAACCTAGGGATTTATTTTTGTTAGGGGCTGCCTTAGCTAAAGAATATCCTTTACTGCCAGAGCCTGATAGTAAATATTATCGTGGACTTTTATTAGCAGGGTTGTCTACCGAGATACCAAGGAGAAATGAGTTACCGCAGGTGGATAAAAGTAGACCTGTAAGTGAGGTATTAAGAGTTGTATTGGTGGATCTGATAGCTCAAGTATTATTAGCGCAACGGTCTTTTTTAGAACACAAAGAGCAACCGGGGCTGGTTCATGAGCTACGTATCTGTCTGCGTCGCTTGCGGTCTGTATTGGAATTCTCTGAACCTTTAGCTGTGATCAAGGAGTATTCCCGCTATCAAGACGAATTGCGAAAGTTTGGGAGGAAAGTAGAGGCTTTACGAGAACTTGATGTAGCCTACTGTAGTTGGCAACAGTTCCTTGGTTATCAAATGGTATCTATGGAAGGTAAGGTATGGCTAGGAGAAGTTTTAACAGAAAAGCGTAGCCAGGAAGCCGAAAAGATCTATGCAGAGTATAATTCTGGCTTAACAACGTCTACTTTGTTAGGGTTGTGGGCGGAACTTCTTGATGAAGATTGTCAGCATATTATTCCCCATGACTGTACAGTTGATGATTATGTGATTACTGGTTTATTAAGCTGGCTCAGAATAGTGGGAAAGCAGGAAAAATCAGTGGAGTGGACGGATGCTGAAAATGTCCACAAAATTAGGCTTTGGGTTAAGAAGATAAGATACACAATGGAAGTATTGCAGCCTGATTTGAAAGGAACCCCTCGTTTATTATTAAAATTAGAAAAACTCCAAGACACTTTAGGAATCATTAGTGATGCGAAAAGTACGGAAGGATTACTTAGGGAACTATTACGAGGGAAATCGAGTAAAGGTTTACCATTAGAGGCAGGCATGTTGATTGGTTGGCAATGCCACGAAACCTTAACGCTAAGGAAAAAACTAGATAAATATTGGCTGAAATTTAATCGTACTGTACAAAAGTGGAAATAACAGAAAAAAATAGCCATTTGAAAGGGTTGTTGAAAAGGGAGAGAATTTTTTATGAAATTCCTCCCTTTTAATTTTTTACGGAATCAGAAAGTATAACACTTTCTTGATTCCAAGTAAGAACGACTAAGGCTTCTGCCTGCGTCCGAGGACTTGGCACAAGCCAAGTCTTTTCTTATCTGCATAATTGATGAATAGTAAAGTATTTCTAATACCCTACTTTAAGCTTGAGTACAGCATACATACGTATCAGTTGATTGTAGTAAGAGATTACCAAGATAATAATTTGCAATAGTGAGATGAGTCAGTATAAAATAGCTATATATAACATTTTTTTCCAAGGAGATGAGCGTGTGACTAAATTACGTGCGGAGTTGTTTGGAAAGCCAGCAGTATATTGGAATGATCAAAAGATGGTGTTTCCATTTGCTAAGATGGAAGCTTTGTTGTACTATCTTTTGGTTATAGGTGAGGCTACACGTGATAGTCTGGCAGCGCTCTTTTGGGGAGATATGAGAGATAGTGCCGCTAAGAGGAATTTACGCAATACAGTCTATTTACTAAAAAAAATGTTTTCGGTGGATTTATTGATTACTTCATCACGAGCAAAGATTGTATTAAATCCAGAAGTTGTTGTAATGACGGAATTGGAGTTATTAACAGTAAACAATATTGCTAAATTCTTAGAAAAAAATACAGGTGAGTTTCTAGAAGGATTTTATTGTAAAGATGCAATCCATTTTGATGAGTGGGTTACTGAATTTCGTGAACGATTTCGAAAGGATAGCATAAGCTGTTTGACTAAATTGATCGTAAAGAAAATGAACTCTAAAGATTATACGTCTATGAAACGATACCTAAAGTACTTGATTAGACTAGATGCATATAACGAAGGAGCTTATCGGCTACTAATGAAGATCTATGAAAAAGAAGATTCTCATAAAGTAGTGGAAATCTATCAAGAGTTGGAACGGAAAATGGCACAGGATTTAGGTTTGTTACCCAGTGCTCGGACACAGGAAATCTATAAACGGATTAAGGATAGGACGAGTAGGGTCACTCAGGAAGAGGTGTTTAGCAACCCAAAGTTTTATGGTCGCGAAAAAGAATTGGGGCAATTGCGCCTATTGATGGATAGATCGTTCCAAAAGGAGCAGAACAAACGAATGCTACTGTTACAGGGAGATCAGGGCGTTGGTAAATCTGCAATTGTTGAGCAACTGCTTTCACCGATTTCAACAGTAAATTGTAATGTTTTTCGTACCCAATGCTATCAAGCTGAATTTGAGTATACTTATAAAGCATGGAATAATATTTTTTTACAAGTTATAGCGGTTTTAATGCAAGCCGAGATTGATTTGCCAACCCTTTGGAAGCAAGTTATTGCGTATGCTTTTCCGACAGCAAAAATAGGTGAAAAGCTTTTACAGACAAAAATAACAGTGGACACCTATAAATTCAGTACAACAATGGTTGAAGAGATCATGTGCGAAGTATTGGTTAAGGCTTCTAGTTTGAAAAAAACTATTATTTTGATTGAAGACATTCATTGGATGGATAAGCAAGGGTGGTTGTTGTTATGGCAGTTATTACGCCTACATACCAATATTATTTGTATTGCGACTTGCCATACGGAATATTTACCGCAAATTGATAAATCAATAGAAGAGTTTGAACGTAACGGTATGCTGGAAAAGATGAACATTAGACGTTTCAGTGCACAAGACGTGATGAGCTTATCAAAAATACGCATACCTAGCATTGGCAAGGAGATGCAATCCAGGTTATACGAATATACAGGCGGCAATGCATTATTTCTAATTGAATGTCTGAATTTGATTGCAGCCGGCAAAGATATCAGTCACTGTTCAATCAAGTTAAATAGCGTATTAAAGGAAAGGACGGCTAATGTTTCTGAAAATGGTAGAAAAGTTCTTGAAATAGCTTCCGTATTTTTTGATAATGCCAATTATGAGGTGCTGCTTGCCGTTTCAGCAATCAATGAATTTGACCTAGTTGAAGCAATTGAAGAGTTACAACAAAAGCAACTGCTAATGGAAGAGTTTGATTCAGACAAGGGTGATTCTAGTTATAAATTTTATAACTTAAAAATTCGTGATTATGTGTATAGTGAGATGTCGACAATAAGGCAACGAATTTTGCATAAGCGATCGGCAGTTTATTTAGAACAACAATTGCAATGTGGTATGCAAAGCAAAGATGTTTATGAACATATTTTATACCATTACACAAACGCGGATGAAAAGCTGAAAATCTTAGATTATACGATTAAAATGGTTGAAAGATATTATTGCCCCCAATATGAGATGTTTCCGGAACTTAATCATTACTATCCAACGGGTATTGATTTTCGGGAAAGTAGGAGTCAGATTACTACGTATTTCGGTAAGATAAGGGAATTATTAGATGTATTATTGTCTAAAACAATAGCAGATGAGCGATTGGACACTTATCAAGTTGCTTATTGGGAGATGGCTGGGCGATATCATATCTGGAGAGGGCAACACTTAGCGGGATTGAAATTAATGCATCAGATGCTACGGCTGGCATCAAAGAAAAACCTCAGAGAGTATCAAATCAAGGGCTATCAGCAAATTATTTATTGTGGTATTCAGACGCGGAAAGCACATCTAATAGAAAACTTTGCCATTAAGTTATTGCATTTGACCGAACAGGACGAACTTTCAGAGAAAAAGGCGACCGCATTACGATTTCTAGGGGTGGCCTCTGCGCTCAAATGCCAGTATCAGCAGGCTGAGAAGTATTACCGAGAATCGCTAACGTTGTTAAAAAAGCTGGCTGTTCACAATAGTTTCTATGTTTTCACCATTGCAGCAGCCAATAATTATATTGGTGATTTGCGGCGAGAAAGTCTTGATTATAAAGCAGCACTGTACCACTATGAGCAGGCAGCCAGAATAGCCGGACGCAAAAATGTTAGCGAGGGTGTGGCTTTGTTTTATATTAATGCCGGTTGTACAGCCTTTCAACTAAATGACTATGGAAAAGCTAGTGCATACCTTATGGATGCTTTGGCGGTCGCAGATGGGTTTGGCGATGAAAAGGGCTATTGGTGTTTGCGAGGTTATAGCACACTTCACTGTATATTGGCATTGATTGCAGTGAGGCTGCACCGCCCTCACGAAGCAAAACAGTACCTAGAGCAGGCAAAAGATTTTCTGGAGAAGTATAATGATCAATACCAAAGTGGAGTAATTTTTCGCACGCAAGCAGAAATAAGGCTGCTAATGGAGCAGGAAAAAGCGATAGCGGAAGTATTTAAAGATTCGTTGACTTTGCCTGCGGCGGAATATTATATGAGGGCCCGAAAAGCTTTTAAAAAAACTGGCAGGACGGCTGAGATTACATCTCTTGAGGAGATGATAGCTGAATATACAGTACAGGGTAATTGTAAGCGGCAAGCTGCTGATTCTATATAAGAAAAACACATGAATAATAAAAATGTCATAATCAAGGTCGCTTCACTGGCATAGGGGCTGGGGATGTTACAAAATGAAAGGCAATTTTGTAACATCTCCAGCCCCTATTTTTTATGCAAATTTCTCATCTTAATCAGGCTATTGTATATTCTGGGACTCTAAGCTAAGGCGGTTAACAATCAACTTATCCGATTTGTAACTTTTAGACGGTTTGAGTTCATTGAAAGCGATTTGACGATATTTTGACAGTGCTGATTATAAAATTAATTTAAATACAAAATTGTTTATGAAGGAGGGTCAAGAAAATGTCTAATGGATGGGTAAAGGAACTACCCTTTGCAGTCACTGTTACAGATAAAATTGGTAAAATCATAGAAATGAATGATCAATCCGTCAAAACATTCGAGAAGTATGGCGGTAAGGACTTAATTGGAAAAAACATAAAAGACGTTCATTCTGAACATGCATACAAGAAAATTGCCGAAATTATCGAAACTAAAACTGCCAATAGCTATACAATTGAAAAAAACGGTGTAAAAAAGCTAGTTTATCAAACTCCTTGGTATCAAGATGGGCAATATGCAGGTTTGGTAGAACTATCTATGGTAATACCCGCTGAAATACCCCATTATATAAGAAAATAAAATGCTGAAGAGGTGAAGGTAATGAAAAGTGATGTGGAGATTGCCCAGGAGTCCAAAATGCAGCCAATTATCCAAATCGCGGCAGGTCTTGGGTTAACGGAAGATGACATTGAGCAGTATGGGAAGTATAAGGCTAAAATATCCCTGTCAGTATGGGATAAAATCAAACAACGTCCCAATGGTAAATTAGTACTTGTAAGTGCGATTAACCCGACGGCGGCTGGTGAGGGGAAAACGACAACAACAGTTGGATTGGGCGATGCTTTTCGCAGATTAGGAAAAAAAGCGATGATTGCCTTACGTGAACCATCATTGGGACCGTGCTTTGGTATGAAGGGCGGTGCTGCTGGTGGTGGTTATGCACAAATTGTTCCTATGGAGGATATTAACTTACACTTTACTGGCGATATACATGCCGTGACGTCAGCCCATAATTTGCTGTCAGCGATCATTGATAATCACATCCAACAAGGCAATGTACTGGGGATTGATCCGCGTCGCGTGACATGGAGAAGGGTAATTGATCTTAACGATCGGGCATTACGCCATATTGTACTTGGGCTTGGCGGAAAGACTGACGGCGTACCACGGGAAAGCGGCTTTGACATTACCGTTGCATCAGAACTAATGGCTATTTTGTGTTTGGCGAAAGATCTAGATGATATGAAGCAGCGAATCGGCAAGATCATTGTAGGCTATACCTATAACAATCAACCGGTTACGGCGGCTGATTTAAAAGTTACTGGTGCATTAACACTCTTATTCAAAGATGCAATTAAACCTAACTTGGTGCAGACTTTAGAAAATACACCGGCTTTTGTACATGGAGGACCATTTGCCAATATCGCACATGGTTGCAATAGTGTGATGGCATCGAAGTTTGCTTTAAAGTTATCAGATATATTGATTACCGAGGCTGGTTTTGGTGCTGATCTAGGGGCAGAAAAGTTCATTGATATTAAATGTCGCTTTGCAGGGTTTATGCCGGATGCGGTAGTGCTGGTTGCAACGATAAGGGCACTTAAGGCACATGGTGGCGTTAGCAAAACTGAGCTTACCAAAGAAAATCAGCAAGCACTAGAACAGGGGATGGAAAACCTTAAAAAACATATAGAAAACATGCATAAATTTAATTTGCCTACAGTCGTTGCTATTAATGTTTTTCCCAATGATACAGAAGCAGAATTGGCCTTTGTCAGGGAGCAGTGCAAAACGCTTGGTGTCACCGTAACCCTTTCAAAAGTATGGGCCGATGGTGGTGCAGGGGGTATGGAACTTGCAGAACAGCTTCTTGACATGTTTAAACAGCCAAAGGCTGTTAGATTTTTGTATGATGAAACGTTACCTGTTAAAGAGAAAATTAGTGTGATCGCCAAAGAAATTTATGGTGCTGATGCTGTTAATTATAGCAAGGCAGCTGAAAAAAGCATTCAGGAGTTAACTGGGATAGGCTTAGATAAAACGCCAATTTGTATTGCTAAAACCCAATATTCTTTGTCTGATGATGCAACAAAAACTGGTCGTCCTGAAACATTTACATTGATGGTCAGAGAAATACGTATAGCTGCTGGCGCTGGATTTTTAGTGGTTATTACCGGAGATATTATGACCATGCCTGGGCTTCCTAAAAAACCAGCAGCGGAAATAATGGATATAGATAATAACGGTAAAATTAGTGGATTATTTTAAAAAACATAATGTATGACTAGCTGGAGGATTTTATGTTTCAGAATCGATATGAAGTAGCAGATTTTACGATATGGCGAGGACGGATTGACAGTAAAGAAAATTATGATGCCTTCCGGTGGCACCAATGGATAAAACCATTGGATTTAAGGCAGCCAATCGGTGAATTTACGGGTAAAATGGGATTTGCTTTGCTAGGTTTTTGCTGTGACGAAGGTATTATACGGAACAATGGACGCAAGGGAGCTTCCTCGGGACCCGAGGGAATTCGCAGTGAACTTTCCAACTTACCGTGTTCATTTTCTTCTGAGGTATCTTTGTTTGATGCAGGGAATATTACCTGCACAGATGGAGAATTAATGAAAAGCCAGGTGGCGCTGGAACAAGCTGTTTTTCGTCTCAGGCAGGCCGGACTGTTTCCTCTTGTTATTGGCGGCGGGCATGAAACCGCCTTAGGACACTTTCGGGGGCAAGCAGATTTTCTACGGCAAAACGATGGCAAATGTGAATTGGGTATCTTAAATTTTGATTCTCATTTTGACCTTCGCCCTTTTGTCGGCGGCGGAAATTCAGGGACGATGTTTAGCCAGATTGCTGATGATGCCAACCAATGGAGGGAAATGTTCCACTATTTTTGTCTGGGAATCCAACGTAGCAGCAATACACTTGAATTATTTAAAACAGCTCAGCAATTAGGCGTTGATTATTTATTAGCAGGTGATATTTTCACGAACAATGATGAGCTTATTATAGAGAAACTCGATTATTTTATGCAGTTGGTGCCCCATCTTTATGTAACAGTTTGCGCAGATGTGTTTGCTTCTTCCTTTGCTCCCGGGGTAAGTGCGCCACAACCCCTAGGGTTGCATCCCGAGATAGTGCTAAAGTATTTAAAACATATACTTCGCACAAAAAAAGTAGTTGGGTTTGATATTGCCGAAGTGTCACCGCGATTTGATCATGACCGAGCAACTGCAAGCTTAGCAAAAGTGATTATTTTCGCAGTAGTCGATACTCTCTGTCGACTGAAAGGATTAGCAAGATGAAAGCGAAGTTCTAAATTTTATTTAGACGATATAAGGTATTTTCTTTAAAATCAGGAAACGGTTTTTGACGTTATTTTGACAGTAGTTGCAATATAATCAGAATATAATAAATATTTAGAGTATATATTGATTTTTTGCATTGTTTTACTGAATATAGTTTTTGGGGAAGGGGATTTGATGATGAATATTGACAATACAGTAATCACTTGTGCCATGACTGTTAAGTTGGACGATGTTTTGCCGGAGCCACCTATATTTGAAAAAGGGGTGCGTAGGGCGCCAGATAGAGGTTTTCGTTTAACAATTGAACAAAGTAAAGTGGCATTAAAAAATGCTCTGCGGTATGTCCCAGAAGCATTACATAGTCAATTGGCAAGGGAGTTCATGGAAGAATTAAAAGCATATGGGCGTATTTATGCTTATCGATATATGCCTTCAGAAAGGATCTACGGAAAACCCTTAGATGAATACAAAGGAGATTGCATAGAAGGTAAAGCGTTTCAGGTCATGATTGATAATAACCTAGATCACAATGTAGCACTTTATCCATACGAAATGGTGACTTACGGAGAAACAGGCAGTGTATGTCAAAACTGGATGCAGTATCGGTTGATTAAAAAGTATTTGGAAGTTATGACTCAGGATCAAACGTTGGTTATAGAGTCCGGTCATCCCTTGGGATTGTTTCCGTCAAAACCTGAAGCGCCTAGGGTAATTATTACGAATGCACTAATGGTGGGGATGTTCGATAATCAGAATGATTGGGAAGTCGCTGAACAAATGGGAGTTGCTAATTATGGACAAATGACAGCCGGCGGTTGGATGTACATTGGCCCACAGGGCATTGTTCATGGAACATTTAACACTTTATTGACTGCAGGCAGGATTAAATTGGGCGTAGCACCTGACGATGATTTGCATGGAAAGTTATTTGTTTCCTCTGGATTGGGTGGTATGAGTGGTGCACAACCTAAGGCAACGGAAATTGCTGGTGCAGTCGGTATTATCGCTGAAGTAGACTTTTCTCGTATTCATACACGGCTGGAACAGGGATGGGTCGACCAATGCAGCGATGATCTTGATCAGGTATTTAAGATTGCGGAGGAATATCAATCTAAGGGTAAGGCGATATCCATAGCTTATCATGGCAATATAGTGGATTTACTGGAATATGCAGTAGCGAATCGGAAGCATATTGACTTATTGTCTGACCAAACTTCTTGCCATGCAGCCTATGACGGTGGTTATTGCCCACAAGGGCTGACTTTTGAAGAGAGAACTGCACTATTGAGGAATAATCGCAGCCAATTTCATGAATTGGTCAATAAAAGTTTACAACGTCATTTTGAATTAGTTAAAGAATTGGTAGAGCGAGGAGCGTATTTCTTTGATTATGGCAATGCATTTATGAAGGCCATCTATGATGCCGGGGTTAAAGAAATTGCTAAAAACGGGCATGATGAAAAAGATGGCTTTATTTTTCCTTCTTATGTGGAAGACATTATGGGGCCGCAGTTGTTTGATTACGGCTATGGACCGTTCCGCTGGGTTTGCTTGAGCGGCAAACCAGAGGACTTACATAAGACTGACCAGGCAGCAATGCAATGCATTAATCCTGAACGGCGTGGTCAGGACAGGGACAATTATATTTGGATTCGTGATGCTGAGAAGAATGGATTGGTTGTAGGAACCCAAGCGCGAATTTTATACCAGGATGCAGAAGGTCGTAAGAAGATTGCTTTACGGTTTAATGAAATGGTACGTACCGGTGAGATTGGTCCAGTTATGTTAGGGCGGGACCATCACGATGTCAGCGGTACTGATTCACCTTTCCGTGAAACGGCGAACATCCGGGATGGTAGTAATGTAATGGCAGATATGGCAGTGCAATGTTTCGCCGGAAATGCTGCTAGAGGGATGAGCCTAGTAGCGCTGCACAACGGCGGCGGTGTTGGAATTGGTAAGTCTATTAATGGTGGATTTGGCATGGTTTTGGATGGTAGTAAAAGGGTGGATGAAATCTTGCGATCGGCAATACTATGGGATGTTATTGGCGGCGTAGCCCGGCGTTCATGGGCAAGAAATGAACATTCCATCGAAACAATTATTGAATTTAATCGCGATTATAAAGAGAAAGCTCATGTGACTATTCCTTATATACCAACAGATGAACTGATAGATAAAGTTGTAGCGGCTTTTTTTTAATAGCAAGGGTTAAAGTGCAAAGGGGGAGATATTTTGCATAGGGAAAGTGGCAGCAGATCCTTACTAATCAAACATGCAGCTGAAATTGTTACCAATACTGGAACGGCAGCAAAAAAAGGTGCAGCGATGAATCAATTAGAGAAAATTGAAGACGGAGCAATCCTAGTAAAAAAAGGCATCATTGAATGGGTAGGATTAACCTCTGACTTGCCTGTCTATAATGAGGCAAATACGGAAATCATTGATGCTTCAGGTTGTAGTGTAATTCCTGGGTTTGTAGATTCCCACACACATTTTGTCTTCGGCGGTTATCGTCCCGAAGAATTTTTCTGGAGACTAGACGGGACGCCTTATTTAGATATCTTAGAACGTGGCGGTGGTATTTTAAATACCGTTAAAGCTACGCAATCTATGGGCTATGAGGCAATGCTACAGACTGCATCAAAACGGCTAGATGCCATGCTCGCCATGGGAGTTACTACTGTCGAAGGCAAAAGTGGTTATGGGCTGGATTTGGATACGGAACTAAGGCAATTAAAGGTCATGGGAGAATTAAACAATCGTCATGCTGCCGAAGTTGTTCCCACTTTTATGGGGGCACATGCTGTGCCGCCTGAGTATCGAGGGCGAGTAGATGATTATGTGGCATTTATCATACAAAAAGTTCTGCCGGCAGTAGTCGAGCAGGGAATTGCAGAGTTTTGCGATGTGTTCTGTGAGAAGGGGGTATTTTCTGTAAAACAAACAAGAAAAATTCTGCAAGCTGCAAGTACTCTGGGGCTTAAAACAAAAATCCATGCGGATGAGATTGTATCCTTTGGTGGAGCTGAGCTTGCAGCGGAACTAGGAGCTATTTCTGCTGATCACTTGTTGCAGGCATCAGACAAGGGGATTGCTGACATGGCTGCACGAGGTGTAGTAGCGACGGTATTGCCAATGACAGCGTTTTGTCTGAGGGAAGAGTATGCCAAAGCCAGAGCGATGATTGATAGCGGCGGAGCAATTGCGTTAGCAACCGACTATAATCCAGGCAGCTGTTTTAGTCATTCAATCCCCATGTTGATCGCATTAGCGGCTATTCAGCTAAAACTTTCGCCAGCAGAAATTCTGACGGCGTTAACGCTGAACGGAGCCGCTGCTGTCGGGAGGGCAGATCACATTGGGACTTTAGAACGTGGGAAGCAGGGGGATATTCTTATACTCAAATACCCATCACATTTATTTCTGAGTTATCATGTTGGAATGGATATCATCGATAAGGTCATTAAAAAAGGGCAAGTGGTTGTAGATAAACGTATGGCAAATTTGGAGGTAATTGATAGTGAGTAAATTAGTTGAATGTGTACCTAACTTTAGTGAAGGACGTCGTCCTGAGGTCATTGAAGCCATTGTAAATGAAGTTAAAAAAGTAGAAGGAATCAAACTTTTGGATGTACAATCGGATGCGAGTCATAATCGATCGGTAGTAACTTTTGTTGGTGAACCGGCAGCCGTTAAACAGGCAGCTTTTGCCTCTTGTGCGAAGGCTGCGGAATTGATTGATATGGAACAACATCATGGCGAGCATCCACGGGTAGGAGCTACTGACGTAATTCCATTTATTCCGATAAAAGGGATCAGTCTTGATGAGTGTGTTGAACTTGCCAATGAATTAGGCCAAGAAATTGCCGAGAAGCTGGATATTCCAGTGTATATGTATGAAGCAGCTGCAAAAAGAAGCGAACGTAAGAACTTGCCAGACGTTCGTAAAGGACAGTATGAAGGTTTAAAAGCAGCCATTAGCGAGCCTGAAAGAAAGCCTGATTATGGTCCAGCAAAGATGCATCCTAAGGCTGGTGCTACAGTGGTGGGGGCTAGACAATGCTTAATTGCCTATAACATCAATTTAAGTACCAGCGATGTTGCAATAGCCAAGAAGATTGCTAATGCCATCCGGGAAGCCAAAGGCGGTTTTAAATACTGCCGTGCTATGGGAATTATGATTGAAGAACGGAATGTAGCGCAGGTAACCATTAACATGATTAATTATGAAGGTACACCTCTCTACCGGGTTTTCGAAACGGTCAAAAATGAAGCAGCCCGTTACGGTGTGAATATTATTGGCAGTGAGATTGTAGGATTGGTACCAATGCAGGCACTGATTGATACAGCGGACTATTACCTACGTCTGGAAGGATTCAGTCGTAAGCAAGTTATGGAAGAAAACATTTAACTAGGAATCATGATAAAAGCTGGGAGGAATGAATTTGCTAATCGATAAAAGCATTACGGATTTTTTAGCTGAGCTAAAATCAGACTCCGCCGCACCTGGAGGCGGGAGTGCAGCTGCCTTAGCAGGTGCTATCGGGGCGGCACTGGGAATTATGGTAGGGAATCTAACGGTAAGTAGTGTGAAATATGAGGCTGCGCATGAAGAAAGTAGAAAGCTGATTTCAGATTTAGAAAAATGTTTAGCGGTACTGGAAAAGTATATCGATGAGGATACCGAGGCATTCAATAATGTAATAAACGCATATAAGCTACCGAAGAGCATCGAAGAAGAAAAGTTACGGCGCAGCGATGCCATCCAAGAAGCACTTAAAGGTGCATCGAATCTACCCCTTAAGGTTGCCAAGGTTTGTTTAGAGGTATTGGAATTATCGGAGAAAATGCTTTCTATTGGCAACACGAATGCGGCTAGTGATGCAGCGGTAGCCGGGAGAATGGCGCAAGCTGCCATGTGGTCGGCTATCTATAATGTACGGATTAACCTGGGTTCCATTAAAGATTTAGATTTTGTTGCTGAATTGAAAGGCAATATAGAGGACATTGTAGTGCGCTCTGAGGCTTTAATGGCTCAATTGACTAAGACCGTGGATGAAAAAATATAAATGGGCATTTAATGTAAGCTAGTGCGGGCAAGAAAAAGAACCTAAGTAAAGAGAATTAAGGAAATGGAGGGACTGTTGTGACGAAACTGACGAATTCCAATAAACCGGCAGTAAATGTGGAAGAGTTGGTTCCAGAGAAAAAAGGTCTTAATCGTGGGCTGAAATCAAGGCATATGATGATGATTTCGATTGGTGGCACGATTGGTACCGGACTTTTTTTGGGTGCCGGACAGGTGGTAAGCGAGGCCGGCCCCGTTGGTGCTGTACTAGCGTTTCTCTTTGGTGGCATGGTGATGTATTTGGCTTTACTATGCTTAGGGGAGCTGGCCGTGGCAATGCCAGTATCAGGGTCATTCCAAAGCTATGCAGTGAAATTTATTTCTCCAGGTGTAGGTTTTACCGTGGGGTGGCTATATTGGATTAATTGGGCAGTTTGTATTGCCGCTAATTTCACCGCTTCAGCTATTATTATGGCTCTATGGTTTCCTGATGTATCTATTTGGATATGGTGTGTATTATTTGCCGTGCTGGTAACTGTTTTGAACTTGATTTCGGTAAAGGTTTATGGTGAAACTGAGTTTTGGTTTGCTGGCATCAAAGTTGCTGCGATTATTGCCTTTATACTTGCAGGTGCTGGTTTGATGTTTGGTACTGTTGGTAACGAGGGCGCTATTGGATTTTCTAATTTTAATACGGGAGCGGGATTATTTCCTAATGGTGGTTGGGCGTTGTTTTTAACTATGATTACAGTCGTATATTCTTTCCAGGGATCGGAACTGGTGGGGGTGGCAGCTGGTGAATGTGAAGATCCCGGTAAAAATGTGCCTAAGGTTATTAAAGGTGTTGTTTTTAGAATCATTGTGTTTTATGTATTGGCAATTATTGTACTAGGCGCAACGATTCCCTACAAAGAAGCAGGTGTATTAGAAAGTCCCTTTGCATACGTATTTGGTCGTATCGGTATTCCCATTGCAAAGGATATCATGAGTTTTGTTGTACTGACTTCAGCATTATCAGCCAGTAATTCTGCGCTTTATGTTTGTTCACGATTATTGTGGTCAATGTCTAAAGACGGGCATGCACCAAAATGGTTGGGTCATCTAAATTCGGGAGGCGTTCCCATTAACGGCATATTTTTAACGCTGGTGTTATCCGGATTATCACTGTTGACTAGTGAATACGCTGCTGACACCGTATATATATGGTTGATGTCTAGTGTCGGCTTAACTGGTTGCTTAATTTGGATTGTCATTTCTTGGTGCCAGATTAATTTCCGCAAACACTTTTTGGAACTTGGCGGCGATTTAAAAGATTTGGTCTTCCGAACACCCTTATATCCCGTTTTGCCAATTGTGGCAATTATCTTAAATATTTGTATTATCGCCAGTTTAGCATTTATTGAAGGTCAACAAATTGTCCTTTATACGGGCTTACCAATTGTTGCAGGTATTTATCTGTATTATATTTTTATTCACAGCAAACATGAACAAAAGCCAGCAGAAATTGCAAAATAAATCAGCAAGATTTTAAGAAGCGGAGGCGATTCTAGCATGATCTTATTAGATGGAAATTCTTTGACTTTAGAAGATGTGATAAAGGTAGCGCGCAACTATGAAGAGGTTAGAATTAGTGATGAAGGTCGCGAGCAAATCATTGCCAGTCGAAGAATTGTTGATAAAATATTGGAAGAAGAAAAGCCTGTCTATGGCATTTCAACCGGGTTTGGTAATTTCAGCACTATATTTATATCAAAAGACGAAAGAGCTAAATTGCAGCGCAATTTGATTTTAAGTCATGCTACCGGTGTTGGTGAACATCTGCCCGAAGATGTTGTCCGCTCTGCTATGCTACTTAGAGCCAACTCATTGGCAAAAGGTTATTCGGGTATTCGGTTATCGACAGTGGAAATGCTGCTGAATATGCTTAATAAACAAATCTGTCCTGCAATTCCCGCGAAAGGATCTGTTGGTGCCAGTGGGGATTTAGCTCCCCTTTCCCATATAGTATTAGTTATGCTGGGGGAAGGAGAGGCTTATCTTAAGGGGCAGTTGGTAAAAGGTGATGAAGCGCTGAAAGCTTGCGGCTTAGAGCCAATTGTATTGAGTGGTAAGGAAGGGTTGGCTTTAATCAACGGAACACAGATTATGACAGCGGTTGGCACCATTGTCTGGCATGATGCCGTTAATCTGATGAAGGCAGCAGATATTGCAGCCGCATTAAGCGTAGAAGCATTAAAAGGTACCAGAGCGGCTTTTGATCCGCGCATTAGCCAGGTTAGAGCGCATCTCGGTCAGATAGCGACTACCGAAAATATGCTGAACCTAACGGCACATAGCGCTATCATTGCTTCTCACAGTAATTGCAACAAGGTACAGGATGCCTACTCACTGCGCTGTGTGCCACAAGTACATGGCGCCTCTAAGGATGCGCTGCGGCGTGTTGAGGAAACATTGACTATCGAAATTAATGCGGCGACTGATAATCCACTTATTATGCCGGAAACAGGCGAAGCCATTTCGGGGGGGAATTTCCATGGTCAGCCCATCGCTTTGGTTATGGATTATCTTAAGCTCGCTATTGCTGAATTAGGCAATATTTCCGAACGGCGTACCAATCGCTTGTTGGATGTGCATTTAAGTGAGCTACCACCATTTTTAACAGCCTTTCCGGGGGTTGACTCCGGTCTAATGATTACACAATATGTCGCAGCTGCATTGGTTTCGGAAAATAAAGTCTTAGTACATCCGGCTAGCGCCGATTCTATTCCCACTTCAGCGAACCAAGAAGACCATGTTAGCATGGGGACTATCGCTGCCCGTCAAGCAAGAGAAATTTTGGATAACGTCTGTAATGTGATAGCTATTGAAATGCTGGCAGCTGCGCAAGGAATTGATTTCTTAGCACCGCTTACACCTGGAGATGGTACTATTAAAGCGCATCAAGCAATTCGCAATGTTGTATCGCATCTGGATGAAGACCGGGTACCGGCACCGGATATAAAGAGTCTCCATGATTTAATTGCTGGCGGTAGACTGGTTGGAGAAGTAGAAGCTAAAGTTGGCTTACTAAGGATTTATTGAAATTCAATAAAAATGTTTATGTAGAAGGTTAAAAATAGTTCGGATTTTGAGTGGAGATATCGTAGCATTTCATTTATATCCCAAACTATATAAAAAAAGATCGCAAGCTCCATTGTTTGGCAACAATGGGTCTGCGATCTTTTAATTTTGCAATTATTTAGTTCCGTAAGTTTCTCCCTTGCTAATCGCAGCTTGGGCAGCGGCTAAACGAGCAATAGGGACGCGGTAAGGGGAGCAGCTAACGAAATCAAGGCCAATTTGGTGGCAAAATGCAATGGAACGGGCTTCGCCACCGTGTTCACCACAAATACCAATCAAGAGATCAGGCCTTGTTTTTCGGCCGTTTTCTACGGCCATTTCCATTAACTTACCGACACCTTTTTGGTCTAACGTAATAAAGGGGTTGTCAGCTAAAATTTTCATCTCTAGATAATCATTTAAGAATTTGCCTTCTGCATCATCTCGACTGAAACCTAAGCAAGTTTGTGTAAGGTCATTGGTACCAAAACTGAAGAATTCGGCCGACTCTGCCAGCTCACCAGCCAAGAGTGCTGCCCTTGGCAATTCTATCATGGTACCTGAAGTGTAGTGGAAATTTACCTTATGCTTGTCCATGGTAGCTTTAGCAATACTATCAATTTTTTCTTTAAAGAAGTTCATCTCGGCAATACCAATGGTTAGAGGAATTTCTATTTCCGGTAAAATGGTGTAGCCTTCTAGCGTTAAACGCGCAGCTGCGTTGCAGATAGCTTGTATTTGCATTTCATATATCTCGGGGAAGGTAATGCCTAGACGGCAACCTCGATGCCCAAGCATTGGGTTGGATTCATGGAGAGTGCGAACTTTTCGCAGTAATCCTTCTTTTTCTGCTAATAGTTGCATATTTTCTCCTGCCATTTGGAGCTTAGTCGTTTCAATGAGTAATTCATTCATACTAGGAAGAAACTCATGAAGTGGAGGATCTAAGAGACGAATGCATACGGGATAACCGGCCATGACTTTTAATATCCCATAAAAGTCTTCCTCTTGCATTGGTAAGAGATGGGATAGAGCTTTACTACGTTCCTCAAAGTTTTCTGCTAAAATCATATCTTGTACAAAAGGCAAGCGGTCTTGTCCCATAAACATATGCTCCGTACGAGTCAATCCGATGCCCTTGGCGCCGAAGTCTAACGCTCGTTTTGCATCTGCAGGGTTATCCGCATTCGCTCTAACTTCAAGGAGTTTGCACTTGTCAGCCCAATCTAAGAGTGTCAAATATTCTAAAGATAGCTCAGGATCTTTCATTGGCACAAGACCTAACATCACCCGGCCCGTTGTGCCGTCAATGGAAATAAGATCACCTTCGTTGACGATGGTTTGTCCAATAACAAAGGTCTTTGTATGATAGTTAATTTTGATTGCTTCACAACCACAAACACAAGGTTTTCCCATACCGCGAGCTACTACAGCCGCATGGCTAGTCATACCACCACGACTCGTTAAAATACCCTGAGCAGCAATAATGCCATGAATATCATCGGGTGTAGTTTCTGTGCGAACTAACATTACCTTTTGCCCTTTTTTACCTAACTCTTCTGCATGGTTGGCATCAAAAACTACAGTTCCTGATGCTGCACCAGGGGAGGCTGGTAGACCGGTAGCCATGATATCAAGTTTGGCTTCAGGATCAATCTGGCGATGAAGTAGTTGATCTAATTGAGATGGTTCAATTAACAACAAGGCATCTTGCTTACTAATTAAACCTTCTGCTGCTAAATCATGGGCAATTTTGATTCCTGCTTGGGCAGTGCGCTTGCCATTTCTAGTTTGTAGAATGTATAAGGTACCTTTTTCAATGGTAAATTCAATATCTTGTACATTTTTGTAATGCGTTTCTAATATGTTAGCAATCTTAGCAAATTGGGCATAGACAGTAGGCATCTCTTCAGCCAATTTAGCAATTGGTTGCGGCGTACGAATGCCAGCGACTACGTCTTCTCCTTGGGCATTTGTTAGGTATTCTCCATATAGCAAATTTTCCCCAGTAGAAGGGTTCCTAGTAAAGGCTACACCTGTACCGCAGTCATTACCCATATTACCAAAAACCATAGATTGAATGTTTACAGCTGTGCCTAATTCGTGGTCAATTTTATTTAAATTCCGATAGATGAAGGCGCGATCGTTATTCCAAGAACGGAATACGGCTTCAATTGATAGGAATAACTGCTCAACAGGATCTTCAGGGAAAGGAGAGCCTGTCCGCTCTAAGACCAAACCTTTATAACTATCAATTACAGCCCGCAACGTTTCGGCAGACATTTCTTGGTCATAAGTAACACCCTGTTTTTTCTTGTGCTCCGACAGAAGTTGCTCAAAGTCATGTTTATGAATTTCTAGTACAACATCACCAAACATTTGAATAAATCGGCGATAAGAATCATAAGCAAAGGAGAGATTATTCGTATTTTTAGCGAGGGCTTGTACCGTTTTTTCATTTAAACCAAGATTTAAGATCGTATCCATCATGCCAGGCATAGAGAATACTGCTCCAGAGCGGACAGAAACTAATAGGGGATTAACTTCATCCCCTAACTTTTTACCGATGGCTTGCTCTAGGTGCGCCAAATTTTGGCGCACCTCTTCTATGATAGTGGCAGGGAGCTTCTTATTGTTTTGATAATATTCCTTGCAAGCAGCAGTGGTGATCGTCATGCCCGGCGGCACGGGTAGACCAATATTAGTCATTTCTGCTAAGTTGGCTCCTTTGCCTCCGAGTAGTGAACGCATTTCAGCGCAACCTTGGTTAAATAAGTATACGAATTTTTTCATTGTTCAGCGACTCCTTTGCGATAAAAATCTAGAACTCTTGCAGCAGTTTCTTCAGTAGCTTTATTTGTGATATCGATAGTGGGGCAGCCTATTTTACGCATAATTGCTTGCGCATAATCTAGTTCTTCGACGATACGCTCTAGATTTGCGTAGCTGCTGGATGGCTGAAGCCCCATAGCTCTTAGCCTTTCTCTACGTATCTCAAACAATAAGGATGGCTTGATGGTAAGTCCAACGACTTTATGAGCAGGCACTTGAAAAAGTTCAGGCGGCGGTGGAATTTCCTTTACAAGAGGTACGTTAGCAGCCTTAATGCCTTTATGTGCCAAATACATACACAAAGGCGTTTTAGAGGCTCTTGATACTCCAGTGATGACAATATCGGCTTGTAATAGGCCGCGAGGATCTTTGCCATCATCAAATTTTACAGCAAATTCAATGGCTTCTACTTTGGCAAAATAAGCTTCATCTATTTTACGAATGAGTCCTGGTTCATTGCGAGGAGTTAAATTGGTGATTTTCTGCAAGGCAGAAATGACAGGACCCATAATATCTACATGAATAAGTCCTAATGTATGGGCTTTGGTTTCTAATGCGCTTTTTAAATCAGGGCGAACCAATGTATACACGATAGCACTTTTAGTTTTAGATGCCTCTTCGAGAACGGCATCGATTTGTAAAGAGGATTTTAAGTAGGGTTTACGTTGAATTTCAATATGTGCTCCATCAAATTGACTGATTGCCGCCTTTACAACCAATTCGCCTGTTTCTCCAATGGAATCAGACAATACGTAGACAGCAGGTGTTTGGCCGTTATATAAAGTATTCAAAGAGAGCCTCCTTTACCTTGCTATAAGGCTAGTTTTTTAGCTTTCTGCTAATTGGACAAAAAGACGTGCAATATTCGTCTTGGTAAAACGACCAACAACTTGAAATTTTGTATTTACACCCTCCTTTACCGATTTTACCACTGGTAATGCATCCACTTGATGGTATAAAAGTTTTTGCGCTGCTGACAATACTGATTCTTCTGGTGTAGTCAAAATAATCTTAGGCATTCGTGTCATAATGATACTAACAGGAAGTTCATTATTATTTTTTCCGCCCATTGCAGCCTTTAACAAATCTTTTCTAGAGATTGCACCCTCAAGAAAATTTCCTTCCGAAACAACGAAAATAGTGCCTACGTCTTCAATAAATAAAGTGACGATAGCATCATAAACAGAACTATTCTCTTTCACCACAATGGGTAAGGAATGAGTATCCCCTACAAGGATGGTATCAAAAGACATCGTTTTTAGTTTCTGCAGATCTTGGCCTATAAAGTAATAGCCTACTTTAGGTTTTGCACCGATTAATTTAGACATTGTTAAAATGGCCAAATCTGAGCGTAATGCAGCCCGACTAAGGTTAAGTTTTTCTGCAATTTGGTTACCCGTAATAGGGCCGAGAGACTGGATTATTTCTAAAATATGAGTCTGTCGCATTGTAAGTTGTATAATATATTCACCTTCCAAACGATAAAGTAAACAACATATAGTGATTTTATAGTATATAGTATACTACATTGAAACTGAAATACCTGCTTACTTAACAAAATATTATTGTATTTTTGACAAACTCTGACACCGCGAGGAGAATAAGTCTCTCTACTTTACTATTTATATGCGGCTGTCCCTGTAAAATACTATAGTTTTTGTACACTTTATCAAAAAGTAAAATCAAGATAGACTTTTCAAATCAATAAAAGGAAATTTATAATAGTGGGTGAATTAGTTTGTACAGAGCTAATTGTGATTTTTTATTATTAGGAAACCTTTTCTAAAATATACTAACGATAGAGCAAAGTCGTGATAAGAACTAAAGGGGGAAATATGACACATAGTATAGCGCGGCAGGCCAAAATTACTATGATTGCACTTGTTAGCCTTTTTATTATATTTGGGGTGGTACCAAATGGTGCTCAAGCTGCTATTATCAGTACTCAGGGTGAGATTGATATTGGACGAGATGTAGGGAAACAGCTTGAAAAACAATATGGCTTAGTGGATGACCCGGCTTTGCAAGAACGTGTAACTAAAATAGGTATGAATATGGTGGCTGTGAGTGAGCGAAAAAGATTGCCTTATACTTTTAAAGTACTAAATTCGAAAGAGGTGAATGCCCTTGCCGCACCTGGTGGATTTATCTATCTGTTCAAGGGTTTGGTAGATTTGATGCCGTCAGATGATGAATTGGCCGGAGTGATTGGCCATGAAATAGGCCATGTAGTTAAACGTCATACCGTACATCAAATTGAAAAAAATCTTTTGATGAATGTAGGATTTATAGCTGTATTTGGTGATCGAGGTATTGCATTACAAAGTCTTGCAATGGATGTTATCATGGCTGGTTATAGTCGCAGTGATGAGCGGGAAGCTGATTACTTAGGTTATGTTCATTCGTCTAAAGCTGGATACAATCCTTATAGCATGACGATGGGGTTAATGAAACTTTCCAGCTTGGATCAGCACTATCAATATGACTTATTTTCAGACCATCCTGAGGGAAAGGAACGTATTGCATTAATACAAGGTTATTTAGAGAAGGATCACGTCCATCCAAAAGCTCAATTAACAGCAGATAAGAAAGGTGCAACCGTGGTGGACGGAACATGGAAATTACCAACCATTACGGCATTATACAATGGAGTCACACCCTTATATAGAGCCTATGAAACGGCAGGAGCATTATACCGCGTCAGTCAATTGGCAGAATATAATCCCGATACATATATCTTAGATTATGACGGTGACAATATAGTTATAAATTATAATGACATTCGTATTCTTGTCATTACTCCAGAAGATGCCTTAGCCTATAACACGAACCAAATGGAGCTGGCGGGATTATATGTTGATAAGCTAAAAGAATGGGATAGGAAAAAGTTGTAGACAATATGAAATGTAACGCTCATAAAAAATACCCAACCCTCAGAGATAGGTTGGGGCTAACTTATAAAGTGAATTAAATCAGAATTTATTGACCAAAAGTCTAATGCCAGTCAACGCCACGTTTAGTATATGAAGATTTGTAAAATATAATTACGGACTTAAAAATATTGAAGATATGTATTGAAATATTGAAATGACTAAGAGAGGTAATATAGTATGCTTTATTGAGTTCTAATTGAAAAGTAGATTGGTTGTGCTAAGGAAGTTAGAAGAATGTATTAATAAAGACCAGCATGGGCTCATGCTGGTCTTCCTGTCTCATTGAACTTATTTTACTACCATAACAGGGCATTGGGAATGATGAACGACATAACTGCTGACACTTCCCACTAATATTCCCTTAAGCACTCCTAAGCCTCGGCTGCCCATAACAATTAAGTCAGTTTTGTTATTTTGGGAAATCTCAATAATTTTTTCGGAAGGGGAGCCTAGTTCAAGTGAATAGGTTACATTTATGGAAGAGGGGATTTGCTGTAAACCCATTTTTAAAATATTTTGACCATTTTCTTGGAGATCATTAATTACACTATCAGGAACTGAAATATTATTGATATGAGTAGACGCTACTTCTTTAGAAAGAAGCAGGACATAGAGCAGTTCTATGGTGCCATTAGAAGATTCAGCTAAGTCACAGGCACAGGATAATGCTCTGAAGGCGTTTTTAGAGCCATCTAGGGGTACGAGAATTTTTTGAAAGCGGGACTGATTCATGTAGATTCCTCCCTATTTCTTTAGGTTGGGTGGGTGATTGTTAGTTTTAATGAATAAAGCTAGGAAACTGCTGCAAAAACAAAGAATGGCTAAGATATAAAAGACATCTTCAAAAGATAAAATGTTGGCTTGCTGATGCACTATTTTGGCTAGCGTAGCTTTAAAAATGGCGTATCGTTGCGGTACTAAAAAACCTTCCCCAGTGAACCATCCATGAGCAGCCGTTGTTAGCATCTCTGAATTCATTCCTTGATTACCCCATAGTGCTTGGAGTATTTTAAAAACTTCTTGAGGTGCCCGATTTGGTGCATTTAAATATTCACTTAAAATCTGATAGTGGCGTACTTCACTGTTGCTTAATATTGTTTCTACGAATACGACACCGATGCTGCCGCCGATGATCTTAAATAAATTTAGTATGCCAGAGCCCATCCCTACTTTATCTTTCGACAAGGATGATATAGCACAATTGCTAAGGGGCGACATGGTAAAGCCTAACCCCATTCCCATTAATACAAGGCGGATAAAAAAATCACGAGCAGAGTAATTGGCATTGATGCTAGTCAGCAAATAGATGGAAAAAGAGATGAGCATAATTCCTAAAAAAGCAGGAATGCGAGAGCCGAATTTATCCGCGATTCCTCCGCCTAAGGGTGCAAAGATAACCATAGTTACCGTTAAAGGGAGCAGCATGACTCCGGCGGATATAGAACTATAGAGTAGTATAGACTTTAAAAAAAAGGGGAGTAGAAACATTACGCCATATAGTGCTAAAAATGAAATGAATCCAAGGATATTAGCGATGGCAAAATTAACATTACGAAACAAATTAATTTCCACCATTGGGTGTTCAACACGCAGTTCTGCGACAATGAAAAGAACAAAAGCGGCAAACGATAGATAGAACAGCATTGTAATATAAAGAGACGTCCACCCCTCGATTTGACCTTTGTTCAAGGCAACCAGTAAGGCACTCAAACTAATAGTTAGCAAAGTTGCCCCCCAAAAATCAGCCTGTGAATTTGCATTACGTTTAGACTTAGGTATTATGAAAAAAGCCAAAACAATACTAAGTGCGCAAAATGGTAACACAGAGAAGAAAATGGAGCGCCAGTCAATATTTTCAATTAAGTAACCACCGATAGTCGGTCCCATAGCACTGCCAGCAGCAGCCATCGCACTCCAAATTCCTAGCGCTTGACCACGTTCATGGGCCTCAAAGGTTTCTACTACAATGATCATAGCATTGGGTAATAACATCCCTGCCCCAATTCCTTGGATAATACGATATACAAGCATGGTAGTTGAGTTTGAGGCTACGCCGCATAATAAAGAGCCAATGGTAAAGGTAATAAGGCCAGCGATATACATCTTTTTTGCTCCGAATTGATCACCTAGTTTGCCAGTTAACGGCAGGATAGAACCGTAAGGGAGAAGATAACTTAGCGAAACCCAGACAATCGAATTCATGTCAAAATTTAAAGCTGCCATGATATTTGGTAAAGCAATGTTGGTACAACTACTGACATAAGAACTTAGCACAGTGCCAAGGCAAACAGTGCATAAAACTAGATATTTCATATAAAAAACCTTTCCAATCAGCCGGTATGAACTAGTATTAATGCTGATATGTTTTTTACTTAATATAAATACTTAAAATTGTAGACATTCCAGGCTTAAGAGAGAAATTTTCATGTGGGTAAATTTTAATTTTTATTGGTAGGCGCTGTGTTGTTTTTGTAAAGTTGCCGGAAGCGTTTTCGGCGGGTAAAAGAGTTAGCTGCGATCCAGCTGCTGGACCAACGGCAATGACCTCGCCTGAAAACTTCTCTCCAGGGTAGGAGTCTACTGTAAATTCGGCCAGCTGTCCAACTTTGACTTTCCCTATGTAGGTTTCTTCGATGTTGCTTTCAATCCAGATATCGTCTAAATTAGCAATACTAAAGATCGGTTGTCCTGCTGCAACAATTTCCCCATCTTCTACTGATTTTAAAGCAACTGTTCCTGGAACGGGTGCTTTGATAATTACATTATCTAATTGGATCTGGGAGCTTTTTAAAGCCGCTTGCGCTTGTAACACTTGAGCCTTTGCCATAGCAATATCTTCGGAACGGGACCCTTCCAGTGATAAATTATAGGATTGTCCGGCTGAGGCATACTGTGCTTCTACAACTTCTAGAGAAGTTTGAGCAGAGTCTCTTTGCTGTTCGGAAATAGCACCTTGCTTATATAATCCTTCAGCACGCTCTGCATTTTTTTTCGTATTATTTAAATTTGCCCTTTGTTGTGCAACCGATGCACTGGCTTGGGCAATTTCTTGTGGCCTGTTCCCGGCTTCTAGTGCTGCAAGTTTTGCCTGTACAGCAGCTAAATTACCCTGAGCTTGCTCTACTTGGGCTTCATATTCTTGTTTTTCAAGAATGGCAATGACTTGGCCTGCTTCTACGTGATCTCCATCAGTAACGAGAACTTTTTCAATACGACCGGAAACCTTGGGGCTGACAGCAACAATTGTACCTTTCACTCTGGCATCGTCTGTTGATACAACGCGCTGGCTATGAATCCACCACCAAGATAGACCTGCTGCTAATAATGCTGCAAGTAGAATTATAATGATGATTATTGTTTTTTTACTTATTTTAGAACTTACCTCACTCATACAAACACTCCCGTAGTTTCATCAATCGTTAGAATGATAAGCGTATCCGCCCAAACTTTGACGATCTTTTTGATTTATTGTAGTATTATAGCAAAAACAAAACCATATGTATAATATTGAAAATGTTCGCTATCCATACAAAAAATGTATAGTAATTCATAAGGAGAGTCTTTCATTATGGACTTTAAAAAACTTCAATATTTTCTCACGATTGCAGAAGAAGGTCAGATCACAAAAGCTGCTCAGCGTTTACACATGGCCCAGCCGCCGCTTAGTCATCAACTTAAGGTATTTGAAGATGAACTAGGAGTCAAACTAATTGAAAGAGGCAGCCGCAAGATTCAGCTCACTGAACTTGGACGAGCCTTGCAAGAACGAGGTGGACAAATTTTAGAATTAATTGATAAGACGGAAAAGGAATTAAAAGAATTAAACGAAGGCTTGCAAGGAACTTTATCCATAGGTACAGTTGCAGCTTGGGGAGCCACCCTTTTACCAGATCGGATTTCTAGTCTTCATGAGCAATACCCAGGACTTAATTTTCAACTTTGGGAAGGCGACGGTCATCGAATTAGGGAGCTCTTAGATACAGGAGTTATTGATATTGGAATTGTTCGACTGCCTTTTGATTCGAAAAAGTATGAATCAATACGATTGCCAGAGGAACCTATAATAGCAGCGATCAGCAATGTCTGGGGCTATGATTTATCTAAGCCATATACGAGTCTATTGGAGCTAATGAATATTCCATTGATACTTCACCGCAGAAATGAAAATGTTATTGAATATTATGAGCAACGTGGATTACAGCCTAGAATACTTTGCAGGCATGAAGATGTTCGTTCTATGCTAGTGTGGGCCGATGCTGGTTTGGGAGCAGCAATTGTTACCCGATCTGCAGCCAGCCTTGTTCAGAATAATAATTTACAATACAAAGAAGTTATTGACCCACCTTTAAAGGTAACAGCAGCGATTATTTGGAAACGAGGTCGTTCTTTAACTGTTGCTGCACGGCATTTCTTAGAAAGTTTTGCAGTAGATGAATTGGGTAAAAATAAATTATAGACTTGCAATTTTTTAGATAGACTACCTTGCAATTTCAGCAGAATTTCATTAATTTATGGTGTAATATTTAATTATTAGGAATATTAATTGGGTGGAATGGGGTTAAGCAATGAGAGTTTTACTGGCCGAGGATGATAAACGGTTTGGCAACCTCCTTTATCAAATGCTGCTGCGACAAGATATGCAGGTCAACTGGGTGCTTTCGGGAGATTGTGCTCTGGATGTTATTCGGGGCGAAGCATATGATGTTGTTATCATGGATTGGATGATGCCCGGTATGTCTGGCTTACAGGTGTGTCAAAAGTTGCGAGAAGAATGTTATCAGGGTGGCATACTTATGCTTACGGCAAAGGATACTGTAGACGACTTAGTAGTTGGTCTAGAGGCTGGTGCCGATGATTATCTTGTTAAGCCCTTTGCATTCAAAGAACTATTGGCCCGGATTCAGTCCGTAGCCAGAAGAAGTAAGATTATGATAAAAGAAAAAGTGGTAAAAGCAGCAGATCTTGAATTGAACCTAACAACAAGAGTGGCTACGCGGGGGACAAGGACCATACAATTGACGGGACGGGAGTTTCAATTATTAGAAATGTTAATGCAAAATTTCGGAAGAGTTCTGCCCAAAGAGCGAATTTTAGACCATATCTGGGGTCTGGAGAGTGAGGTGTCTCCCAATACACTAGAGGCCTTCGTGCGATTGCTTCGTAAAAAGATTGATGATCCTGGAGAGGCGGAATTAATCCAAAATATTCGAGGAATTGGCTATAAGATGGGGGCAAAAAATGATACCCAAGACTCGTAAAAAATTAACTACCGTATATACGACAGTTTTTGGATTATTCCTCATGACGTTTGTTGGGATTGTATGCTCAGGTCTTATTTGGGGTACCTATGTGGAAAGGACAGAGGAAATCAAGGTATTAGCAAATGAGATAGCCCGAGGACAACTAGGTATGATTACGGAATATTACCAAAAGAGAAATGATAAAGTAATGACGACAACGATTGAAGATGATTATGATATAAGCGGACAAGTTTTTTTCTATATCCTTGATGCAAAAGGTCAGCTGATTAAGGCGGATCAACCTGTTCCTATATTGCGGGATTCTGTCTACACTCAAATTATGAGTTGGAATCCTCTAGAAAAAACGAAGGTTACCAACGTAACGTTACCAAATCATGAAACTGCAGTAGTCATCTTTGCCGCACATGAGGTACGGCGTGGGGAAACACTGCTGGCTACAGTTTATGCTGGCAGAGATGTGACTGCGTATGCTCGTGTTCTTATACGCAGTATACTCACATTAATGGCAGTATCTGTTTTGTTTTTATTTCTAGCCGCGTTAATTGGATACTATCTAGCAGGCAGGGTCACAATTCCAATGGAAGAATCTATTGCAAGAAAGAAAAAATTTATTGCGGATGCATCTCATGAATTGCGTACTCCCTTGAGTGTACTCCTAACTTCAATAGAGGCTATAGAAATGGATAGGGATAATACATTGTCTCCTTTTTCCTTACAAATAATGAGTGAGGCAAAGGATGAGTTTTTTCGTTTGAAAAGACTAGTCAATGACTTGTTAACCCTTGCAAGGACAGATACGGGAGATATTAAATTAAAAAAAGAAAAATTTTCTCTTACCTTAATCACGCAGCAAGTATTACGCTCACTTAAGTTTACGGCGGATGAGAAGAATATTAATGTTTTGTTTGAGGCCAATGAATCAATTGAGTTAAATGCAGATCCAGAACGCATTTACCAGCTGCTTTTCATTTTAATTGACAATAGCATAAAATATAGTTTATCCGATAGTGATGTATCAGTACATCTTGAAGCGATGCAAAATGTGAATGGTCCTTTTGTCAAAATCATTGTGGTAGATAATGGTCCAGGTATCCCTGCAGAATTTAAAGAACAAATATTTCAACGTTTTTTTCGAATTGATGAGTCAAGATCACGAGATGTTGAAGGTTCAGGCTTAGGATTGTCAATTGCTCAATGGATTGTAGATGCTCATCAAGGTGAAATTTATGTTAATAGTGAACCGGGAAAAGGCAGTGAATTTATTGTCCTAATTCCAAATATGTAAATCTTACCTTACTATCTTCGATTTTTCTTACAGCGAAATTTCAGTTTGAATTGCTATATTGAGCGAGCAAGAATAACCCTTTATTACAAAGACTCTAAGGGATGTTTGTTGCGCCTAGATATGTATAGCAAAGAAAGGTATGAAACTTATGAAGATAAAAATTTTGGTAACGGGAGTAACAGGACTTTTAGGAAGTTGTACCGTGGCAGAGCTACTTGAAAACGCTGGGAAGGTCGAAATTCTATTTTTAGTAAGGGCAGTCAATCAGAAGGCTGGACTTGAACGCGTACGAAAGTCCCTAGGCAAAGCTGGTGTCCAATTACAAACGCTAGCAGGTCTAACAGAAGGACAAATTGTATGCGGGGATTTATCTTCCTCTGCTCAATTAATGAATGATCCTAGGTTACAGGAAGTTACTCATGTTTTCAATTGCGCAGCAGTAACTGCCTTTTCTCAACGACCATCCATCCGGAAAGTCAATGTTCATGATACATTGGAATTTGCACAAATGGTGTCTAAACTTCCTAACATGAAGCGCTTTCTATATGTTGGGACAGCAATGATATGTGGAGACTCACCTAACCGTACAATACACGAAGATGATTTTCCGGCAGATACACAGCATTTTGTACCCTATACGGAAAGTAAAGCAGAAGTAGAATCGCTGCTTTCAGAAGCATTAGGAAAGGTTTCCCTTGTTGTTGTGCGTCCTTCCATTGTTGTAGGGCACTCTCGCTTAGGTTGTAAGCCTTCAACAAGTATTTTCTGGGTATTTCGGATGTTATACCAAGCTTGGCGATCTCCTTTTCCTTTGAATTTTAAAATTGATGTGTTGCCAGCGGATTATGTAGCAAAGGCGATAGCTTATATCGGCTTAAAAGAAGAATTAGCATATTCACGGTATCATATTGCTGCTGGATCGGAATTTAGTTCCACATTTGGTGAGATAATGAACACTTTTATGATTACGGGTAAAGAAAATCTAACTGCGCCATTAGAGGTTACCATTGAGCATTATCGAGAAAATAGGAACCAGTTCAATGAATGGTTTGGCCCAGGCAATTCTCGAATGATGCTCAGAGCCATTAATTTGTACTATAACTTTGCAAATCTGAACGTAACTTTTGATAATTCTCGATTGCTAGCAGAGGGTTTTGCGTGTCCTCCACGTTTTGTTGATTATTTGGGATTGTGTATAAGATCAGGCTGCGACGCACCCGTCAGTGAACAGATGATTGATGACTTTAAGTAAACGGTTTAAAGATGCATAGAGCTAAAGAATGAATCCTTCTCTTCGAGGGACAAGTAAGTAATATATAGTTGGGGTATATGTATGTGGCTGATGAATTGGATTCCGTGGTTTGTTCTTTCTGCCATTTTTGAAAGTTACGGACAAGTTTTATTTAAAAAGGCAGCGTTATCTACTCAGCATTTGTCGGGCTACTTCTATTTTAAGGGGCTTGCCAAAAGTTATTATCTCTATCTAGGGATTATTTTATATTTAGGGGAAATGGCTGTTTGGCTGTATATTATTTCTAATATACCCCTTTCAATTGCCTTTCCCCTATCTGGTTTGCAGGAAATGATTTTGGTCTTATTTGTTGCCGTGACATTGAAGGAGAAGGTAGCACCATTGGCCTGGTTTGGTGTATTTTTAATAGCCATTGGAGTATCTTTGGTTTCTTAAATGAAGAAGGTGTAAAATGCTTAATTTGATGATCTGGATTTGCCTTATTATATCGGATACTACGGCGCAATTGCTATTAAAGAAGGGGACAATAGAAAACGCCCTTACTACATGGGGACCTAATTTCTTTATTCTATCAGGGTACTCGCTATATATATTTTCTTTTTTGTTGTGGATGCAGATTTTAAAAACAACGCCTCTATACATCGCGTTATCCGGTGCATCTATCATCTTTGTGACAATTGCTTTTGGTTCCCACTTTTTTTTGGGTGAGCCACTAACCATTAAATCTTTAGTAGGAACCGTTTTCGTGGCCATTGGAGTTTATATTGTTGGTTATAGCAGGAAAAGTGTTAATTAACTAAATATCAAATAAGTTCTGCACTACTCCGGTGATGCAGGGCTTATTAATATATTTCTATCAATAGTTTTATTTTGTTAGCAAAATAGCTGATGAACCCCTATTGCTATTAATAATGTACCTGAGACTATGGTTGCATACTTACCCAGTTGTTCTGCGGCGTATCTTTTGCCAAAGTAATATCCAGCAGCTATTGTAAAAAAGCTAACTATTCCCACTAGGCTTGCTTGCAATAATGATGATATTCCGGCTGTACCAGCATAAAGTCCACCTGCTAATGCGTTTATCGAAAGAGCAGTGCCAAGTAACATAGCTTCCCAATAACCAATATCTCTTGAGTTATCTAAATCAATTCTTTCTGGATAACGTAGTATTTCTGAGGGCCCCATGTATATTCTTGTATTAAATATTTGTAAATCTACTATTGGTTGATTCATTTTGTAGGCTGTAATAATCGGCTGAGAGATAACCCATATCCCCACTCCGCAAAGTAAGGTTGCCCCTATGATAATTGCAATTTGGGGGCTTAAATAACAACTGATTACTTCACCAGCTTTGGCTGATATCCATGTGGCAATAAAAGATATTACTGCAATAGTAAAGTTGGCCATATGTGATATTTTAATTTTTAGAACGCCATAGGCAATGCCTACTCCAAGATTATCAAGGTTTGCTGCTATAGCAATCAAAATACTAAAAAGCAAGAGGCTCATCAAATCCACTCCTTAATAGAACATTGCTATATGGTATGGAATAGATGGCATTTTGGTTCCGGAGGACAGAGAGGTGTAAGAATGGGACAAAAACAAACTCGTCATCTCAGAAAAGGGCGAGCTGCAATGTTATTAACAATTATTATATTTTTAGTCGCAGGTGTTTATTATGTACTATTAGGGCGATCTTCTGCAACCAGCACGTTGGCGAATACATTTTTCATGAAAGAAAAAATTAATATATTGGTTCTTGGCGTTGATACACGTGAAGATGATGTGGGGCGATCTGATACCAATTTTGTCGTTACGATAGATACAAGGGCAAAAACAATCACCATGTTCTCTATTCCGCGCGATTCTCGCGTGAAAATTGATGGGCATGGGTGGGATAAAATTAATCATGCCTATGCCTTTGGTGGCTCTAAACTTTCTAAATCTACTGTTGAAAATCTGATGGGTATACCATTAGATTATACTGTAGTCATAAATATTCAGGGGTTTGTGCGCATGATTGATGCAGTTGGTGGAATTACTATTGATATAGATAAAAGAATGTATTACTCTGATCCATATGATGATGATGGAGGATTGTACATTGATCTTCACCCTGGTGTTCAAAAACTAAATGGAAAAACTGCTATCGAATATGTACGTTATAGAGATGAAGAAGGCGATATAGGTCGTGTAAGCAGACAACAAAAGTTTATGAAAGCATTATTACAGGAAATCAGCAAACCCCAGCTTATTATAAAACTACCTGATGTTATTAAAGAGTTCGTTGCAGCAGTCAGAACCGATATGTCAACAAAAGATATGGCTAAGCTAATCCCTGTTATAAACGAGGCAGCAAAATCAGGCCTACATACGGAATTGTTATTAGGTACTCCATGTTGGATACAAGATGTTAGTTACTGGTTGCCTGATATAAAGGTGCTTAGGTCTAAGGTTGCTCAAATACAAGGTATTACAGTAGACGAGCGATATGCACAAGTAACGGATCGATTAGCCAAAGAATATACAAATTCAGTGCCGCAGGAAATAAGGGTAGCTGAGTCTTCACCAGTTACTCAAAAACCCTCGAATTTAGATAAACAAACTACAGATGGTAATAAAAATATTGTAAATACTGTTAAGATAACTGCAATTCCCATCTCTAATGAAACTGAGACTACTTCTGCAAATGGAAAAAAGATTTCTGATCCCAAGATGACTAAAAATATGAATAGTCCAAGCGCAGACGTTCAAGGAGACAGTACTGGAGTAGTTCATAAGAATAGTATGACTGATGCAAAGGGTAAATAAGCCACTTTGTGCAGTAACCTTTCGGATTATAGGCGGGGTAATTCAAGGTATGACTTATCTGGAGTTAGAGCTTGTCTCTTTCTTTTAAAAATAACACAACAAAGGGGTTCTTACATTGACCGTACTTCAAACTCTTATTTTTGCAATCGTTCAGGGAATTACAGAACTTTTCCCCATCAGTAGTGTAGCGCATGGTGTTTTAACGCCATATTTCTTTAATTGGAATTTAGATCCCGCCTTTTTGAAGGAACATTTTCTTCCGTTTTTAGTTATGTTACATTTAGGAACTGCTATAACTCTCTTATTGTATTTCGGAACAGAATGGACAAAAATTATGGCATCTATATTCAACAAAGATGATAAGTCAAGAAAGTTGATGTTTCTTATATTAGTTGGTACTATTCCAGCTGCTTTAATTGGACTTTTCCTAGAAAGCCCACTTCGCCATATGTTTAGTAATGTAAGCAGTGCGGCGTTTTTCTTGATTATTAATGGCGGCATATTATATTGGGGCGAAAAATTACGAGGAGGAGGACAGGGGCAGAAGAGTATTGACGATCTTAGTTATAAACAAGCGGCTATAATCGGCTTATTTCAATCGTTAGCACTTGTTCCAGGCTTTTCTCGTTCTGGTGCTACAATGACGGCGGGATTTTGGATGGGCTTAAAACATAAGGACTCTGCTCGGTTTTCCATGCTGCTTGCCACCCCGATAATAATTGGGGCTAGCATTATTGAAGTTCCCAAACTTATTCATACTGACATTACTGGTTTATTTCAAATCTCCTTAATTGGAGGTATTGCATCTGGTATAGCAGCTTTTTTAAGCGTATGGGCTTTAATGAGATGGTTCGGTACTAACGAAATTAATGCAATGCGTCCATTTGCCTGGTACTGTTGGGTAGTTGGCTTTGGAGTCCTGGTAAGTCAACTATATAAATAAGTTAAGGTACATTAAATTTTGTAATATTAAGTACAGGCAGAGATCTTGACTTTGCGGTAGTAGAAGCATAAAATAGTAAAGGTAGATTGCCGGTATAGCTCAGTTGGTAGAGCAACTCATTCGTAATGAGTAGGTCTGCAGTTCGAATCTGCATATCGGCTCCAGTGAAATCTGATGGTTGCGCCTGTGGAGTGAAAATGAGCGGGCTCAGTGGTGCAATTGGTTATAAAGAAAAGCAGACAAGATTACTTGTCTGCTTTTTTGTTGCTACCTGTAAGGTAATTTAGATTTAATACTGGCTAGCTTCCTTTTTATATAGTCACTTCTCATTATTACATCAAATCATTATATTCTTGCACTGCTAATAGAAATGAAATAAAGTTATCCACAATAATTCACATCTTATTAACAGGGTTATCCACAAAATATAATATAATAATAATCGTAAACCTCAAAAAGATGTCAAAATAAACTACACGGCTGGTTATTTGAAAGAACTATAGGTTTTAAACCCAAGGAATAAAGGATTCTGTACATGTGACAATTATAAAACCTTCTTTTGAATGAGCCGATCTGTAGGTCGAATCTACATATCGCTTCCAATGAAATCAAGGCTCTTGAGAATTATCTCAGGAGCCTTTTATATTGAGCGTATAGATCAGTACCTATTCTTGCGCCGAGCTAAAGCAATTCCAATTTAACTTTAGATAAATAAGTATTAGCAATTATAAGGCGCCTTACTTTTCTGAGAGACGTTTTTGTTTAGCCGTAATTTGATTTTCCAGAGTATTCGATATGATAAAAAAATAAGGATTTTTCATGAAAAAATATTAAAGTCTACACCTTTTAGGGGAGGAAATATTTCCTACGGTAGTATATCCTAAAAATATGACGAAAGGGAAAAGAGAAGAAAATAGGAGGGAATATGATTACTTTTGATAAAACGACTATAAATAATATACTATTGGAAGAAGGCTATTCAGATGAAGGTGAGATAGACATGATATTTTATGATTTAAGTATCATCGATTCAAGCTTACAAGGGGTACTTGATGCCTATCTAACTGATAGGATAATATTAGATGAATTTAATGTGGAAGGTTTAACTATTAATATAATAATGGATAAGTTTAGATGTGATTTCTGGAATGCATTAGGTTTTTTGAATACAAGCATTAGTAACCATAAGTTGGCAAAAGACCTATACAATTTGTAGACAATAACTTGTAAAGATTAAGTATATATAGCAAATTATTAGTAATGTGAGCCCCGCAGAATGCGGGGTATTTTGTTTTGCTTGGGCAGTTCATGATTTGGTAGCATAATATGAAATATCTATAAATAAGGTACAGTGTTACAACTTATTATTAAAATAATTTTTTTGTTGGTTGAATTATAAGTTGGAAAATAATGTAATCAACTATAAATGATTTTATAAAGGGGGCGTGGAAAATGAAAATAACTATTAATGGAGGGCATTATCCTGGACGGGATAGTGGTGCAGTTGGACCTACGGGTTTGCAAGAGTCAGATGTCAATTGTGATTTAATGTCACGGGTTGCGAATTATCTTCGTGCTGTGGATTGTGATGTTTTAGAGGTACAAGAAAATACACTGTCTCAAATTACAGATGCATCGAATCGATTTGGAGCTGATTTGTTTATTTCTATACACTGCAACGCAGCTGTTGATACAAATGCAAAAGGTACAGAAACCTATTGCTATGAACTTGGAAGTGATAGCGAAAAACTTGCTGCCTGTATTCAACAACAAATAGTTAGCAGTATAGGGACGGCTGATCGTGGTGTGAAAACCGGGAATTTTTTTGTTTTGCGTATTGCAAATTGTACTGCGGTTCTTGTCGAAACGGCCTTTATTTCAAATAAGGATGAAGAAATATTACTTGCTGATGAGGCCAAGCGAGATCAATTAGCGGCGGCAATTGCGAGAGGAATTACCGACTACTTAAGCCTAGGATAGAAATTTAAAACTGCAACCGAAGATGTTAATCCCAAAATACCGCTGAGATACATAAAACAGCGGTATTTTCTTGGCTGCTAGTTGCTAAATGAAAAAGGTAAGGCGTGAGAATAGATATAGAACTACATTTTTGCAATTGTAGATGCCTATGATGCAATGACAAATCAGCGTCCTTACCGAGAGGCAATGAGTGTTGAAGAGGCACTAAAAGAATTACAGCGAGGAGCAGGAACGCAGTTTAAGTCAGAAGTAGTTGAGGCTTTTATCCAGCTCATCAAAAGTAATGGGGTGTGAAGTACCGTTACTTTTAATGAGAGTTAGGCTGATAAGGAAGAAAAAGGATTGTGTTATGTTTGATGCTGTTTTTTTTGGAGGAGTTTAGTATAAAACGTGGAATAAATAATATAATTAATATGTGGTACTAACTTACTTTTACAACATATCTATATTGAATTTCAATTTTCTAAAATAAAGATTCACGATGTAGTGAGAGGAGAGATTTTGCATGAAAATAAAACGTGTTGATTCAACGATTAATACAAATAAGTTGCAAGAATCCAAAGAATTTTATATCCGTCATTTTGGCTTTCAACTTGTCTATGAAAGTGATTGGTACATAGAGTTAATTGCAAAGGATTTGCCGACAAATGGCATAAGTTTTACATTGCCTCAAAGAGAAGAGGGCGAATTTTTTAATGGTAAGGGTCTAATTCTTTCTTTTCAGGTAGATGATGTAGATGCCGAATACCATCGTTTAAAGGAAGAGGGAGTTAATATTTATCAAGAGCTACAGAACAAGCATTGGGGAGAGAGAAGTTTTGTAGTTAACGATCCGAATGGAGTTCATCTGTATATTTATACACCAATTTCTCCAACGCCAGAATATCAAAAGATTTATGACGCGTTTAAAAGCTGATAAAAAGATTGCATTATATAGTAATTAAAAAGGCCATTCCTACGGGAATGGCTTTTTTGTCTTACTGAGAACTTGTAATAAGAATTATTTAGTATTTATTAGAAAAAATGGTATCTTAAATAGGAAAAATAAAAAAAATGTCGAAGGATAAGGAAAGGTATGGGAATCAATCCACCTTATGGATAAAAATATTGGAATTAGTAAGTAGAAAAATAACAATGAATGGGTGGTGATTGTTATGAATTTTATTGGATGGAATGCGTTGCGTATTACAGTTACTTACATCTGCATTGGAATCATGTGGATTTTATTTTCGGATAAAATAATAGAAAGAGTATTTTCCGATCCTGGAATAATAACGCTGCTTTCTATTTCTAAAGGTTGGTTTTTTGTTTTATGTACAGGATGGCTCTTGTATGGCATGGTAAAACAATCTCATAAAATATTAATGGAACAAAATATTGCTCTTGAGAATTTAGGCGAAGAAAGGTTAGCTTCTGAAGAGGAGCTGCGTCAGCAGCTAGATGAGTTATTAAGTCGGGAGCAAGAGATTCAAAAACAAAATTTAGTATTGGGTTCTTTAAATGAAACTGCAATGGGTCTTATGAACCGGCTTGATTCCAGCGAATTAATCAAAGATATTGTAGAAAGTGCAGCCAGGCTAGTTGGGACGCCTCACGGATATATTTGCTTAATTGATGCCCCAAAAGGGGTTTACAAAAGACTTGTCGGCATTGGGGAATATAACCAAGATGCGGGAAGGACAGATCGACTTATCGATGGTCTTGTAGGTGAAGTGTATAGAACAGGAGAGTCGATGATCGTAGATGACTATAGCACTTGGAATAAACGCTTGAAGGATTCCTATTTTGATCAAATGCATTGCACGATACAAGTACCTTTTAAATCGGAGGGTAGAGTATTTGGTACATTAGGCTTGTCTTATGCAGAACCTGAAAGAAAATTTACAGCCAGCGAGGTTGACTTACTCAATCGTTTCGCAGAATTAACCTCCATTGCATTGGATAGTACAAACCTTTTGACAACATATAAAAACGAATTAAAAGAAAGAAGATATGCAGAGAAGGCTCTAGAGATCTCCCAAGCTAATTATCACGCAATATTTGATACTGCCAATGATGGGATATTTGTACATGATGCTAAGACATATGAGATTATAGATAGTAACAAAAAAGCGCAAGAACTATATGGATTAACACATGATGAGATAATTTTACAAGGTTTAGATGGATTGGGGAATCAGGAATCTCCCTACGGCAGAAAAGAAGCAAGGGAGTGGCTTAGTCGGGCAGCCCAGGGTAAACCACAGCTTTTCGAATGGATAATCAAAAACAAAGCAGGAGAACATATTTGGGTTGAAATAAATTTAAAATATGCTAAAATTGGCGATGATGACCGCATATTGGCCGTAGTTCGTGATATTAGAGAAAGAAAAAAAAGAGAGCTGGAACTTTATAAGATGCAAGCGAATAATCAAGCATTGATTGATGCAATGCCGGATGACATGTTTTTAATTAAACGCAATGGGACTTTAATTGAAAGTAAAATAAAAGGACAATTACCCTATTACTTGTTATCAGATAAAGTTTACAAAAGCGTTATTGAAGTATTTCGTGAGGGGGTTTCCGAGGAGATAATGCTTGCAATTGAGCAAGCGATTATAAAAGAAACCTTTCAACTGTATGAATTTGAGGTAATGGTGGACCAAGGGCAATATCATTATGAAGCAAGGATTTTACCAAGCGGTAAAGAAGAGGTACTGGTCATTATCCGGGATGTAACCGATCGCAAACAGATTGAAGAGAAACTTGCTTATATTAGTTTACATGACGCAATGACAGGTTTATATAATCGTGCCTATTTTGAAGAAGAAATGAAACGCAGAGGGAATGCTCGAGAGATTCCTATCGGATTGATTATTTGTGATCTAGACGGCTTGAAGTTGATTAACGATACCTTGGGGCATAGTATGGGTGACGAAGTTTTAAAAGCAGTTGCTCAAGTTCTAAAGAAGTCGTTTCGTCCTGATGATTTGATAGCGCGTATTGGTGGGGATGAATTTGCAATACTTCTTACGACTAATTCCATACTTGCTCTTAAAACCGCGTGTTCAAGAATGAGAACAATAATAGAAGAATATAATGAAACAAGTCCTAAAGTACCAATTAGTTTATCTATGGGGTTTGCTGTAAGCAAAGAAATGCCTACGGATGTAGATGCTCTGTTTAAGGAAGCAGATAACTACATGTATAGAGAGAAATTACACAGGCATAAAAGTACAAAGAGCGCGATTGTTCAAGCGCTGATGAGTGCTCTAGAAGCTCGAGATTTTATTACGGAAGGACATGGTGACCGTCTGAAAAACTTGATTGTCGCTCTCGCGGCAGCTATTGGTTTGCCGGAACAAAAGTTAGCAGATCTTCGTTTATTTGCACAATTTCATGATCTTGGTAAAGTTGGGATTCCAGATCACATTTTGTTTAAACCTAGTCGTTTAACTGTAGATGAAACAATTGTTATGCGGCAGCATGCTGAGATCGGTTATCGTATTGCCCGGTCGGCTCCTGATCTAGAGCCGATTGCGGAATGGATACTTAAGCATCATGAATGGTGGGATGGTCAGGGGTATCCCTTTGGTATCCAGGGAGATAATATTCCCATAGAATGCCGTATGCTAACAATTGTAGATGCCTATGATGCTATGACAAACGATCGTCCTTATCGTAAAGCGATGAAAGAGCATGAGGCATTAGCGGAGTTAAAAGGATGCGCAGGAACTCAATTTGATCCTCATTTAGTGAATGTATTTGTGAACTTAGTGGAAAATGAATAGAAAATCAGATGTAGTTAGTATAACTACATCTGATTTTTTTTTTTTATCTATTAGTAACTGGCTTCGCTTTGCTAAGAAATAACTTCAACTCTTGCAAAGAAAGAGAAGGTGATGGTATTTATTGAAGAATTCTCCCTAATTCTGTGGTTATTTTGTTTTACGGATTACAAATTCCCCAAAGGGAATTTATAGTATTACGTCAAATAAGAAATAGGTAAAAATTTACAGTTTATAAATGCACAATAAATTAGTCATGAGGATAAACAGTAGTGCATAGGATAGGCAATGGGCTGCATGAAGTTTTGTAGTGTGGTTAGAAAATGAATGGAGGATTTATTCTATGCGTAAAAAGGAATGTGTTGCCATGATATTGGCAGGGGGGCAAGGTAGTCGGTTAGGGAGTCTAACGCAGAAGATCGCAAAGCCAGCCGTGCCTTTCGGAGGTAAGTATCGTATTATTGATTTTCCTTTAAGCAATTGTCATAACTCGGGAATTGATACGGTAGGAGTATTAACTCAATATCGTCCTTTGGCTTTGCATAGTTACATTGGAATCGGCAGTTCATGGGATCTAGATCGTAGGGATGGGGGCGTTTATGTTTTACCTCCTTATGCCCAAGAGGGAAGTGCAGAATGGTATAAGGGAACGGCAGATGCTATTTATCAAAACTTAAATTTTATTGATATGATGAATCCAAATTATGTACTAGTGTTATCAGGTGACCATATTTACAATATGGATTATTCTCTTATGCTAGAACATCATAAGAAACAAAAAGCAGAAGCTACTATTTCTGTCATAGAAGTACCATGGCACGAGGCCTCTCGATTTGGCATTATGAATACGAATACAACAGGCAGGATAACCGAATTTGTAGAAAAACCTAAAGACGCTAAGAGTAACTTAGCATCCATGGGTATCTATATTTTTAATTGGCGCTTACTAAGAAAAAGCTTGGAGGAAGATAGAAAAAATGCTCTTTCTAGCCATGATTTTGGCAAAGATATCATCCCTAAGCTGCTTTCGGATGGCCACCGCTTATACGCTTATTATTTTAAGGGCTATTGGAAGGACGTAGGGACAGTGGAGAGCTTTTGGGAAGCAAATATGGATTTATTAGAAGATGATCCTCAGCTAGATTTACATAACCCTAATTGGCGTGTTTACTCGGTGAATGCGACGAGACCGCCTCATTATGTAGGGGTAACAGGCAGCTTAACTCGCTCTTTAGTTGGCGAGGGGTGCTCGATTTTAGGTGAAGTTGATCACTCTGTAATTTTCCCAGGGGCACATATTGGTAAAGGAGCCGTCATTAAAGATTCAATTATTATGCCTTATGCAACGATTTGTGAGAATGCTCAAGTATATCGTGGAATTATTGGTCGTAAGAGCCTGGTAGAAAGAGGCGCTGTTATTGGTGCAAAAGACCAGTTGGAGATTACCGTGATTGAGGAAAATATCGTGATTCCAAGTAATGCGCAAGTTTTAGATAATAGTATGATAAGTACACAGAAACAGGTGGGATAAAATGCAAAATGTAATGGGTATTATTAATTTAAACGAAGGTCAGGATTTACTAAAAGAACTTACAAAGGGACGGCCCTTAGCAGCCCTTCCCTTTGGCGGCAGGTATCGGCTCGTAGATTTTATGTTGTCTAACATGGTGAATTCAGGGATGCAGAATGTAGGAATTTTGGTACATGATAAATATCGGGCATTAATGGATCATCTAAGGTCTGGTAAGGATTGGGACTTAGCGAGGAAAAGGGATGGATTGTTTATTTTGCCCCCCAATCAGAATCCGTGCTCGCCTGGGGGATGTCGGGGTAATATTGAAAACTTTTACAATAATTTAGATTATATTGAGAGTAGCAGACAGGAATATATGTTAATTGCTGGCGGTCATATAGTTTGTAATCTGAATTACCGCAAAGTCTTTAAATTTCATCAAGACACGGGGGCCGATATTACGGTATTGTACAAAGAAGATGATCTCGAAGAAGATGTATCCCAATATGCTATCTTAGATTGTCAGCCTGATGGCCGTATCGTAGATATGGGGGTTATATCTCAAAAGACCACTTCGCGAAAAGTGTCCATGGAAATGTACATTATAAAGAAAAGCTTATTAGTAGAGATGATTAAAGATTGCCATACTCGGGGTGGATGGGATTTTGTAAAGGATGTTCTCATAAAAAATGTAAATCAATTAAAGATGTTTGGCTTTCCTTATAAAGGCTATATAGCTAGAATTGATTCCATAAAAAATTATTATCGGCATAACATGGAATTATTGAAGCCGGAAAAGTGGGAAGAGCTATTTTTTAGATCGGGATTGGTGTATACAAAGGTGAAAGACGAGGCTCCTGTTAAGTACAAAGAGAATGCCAGGACTTTCAATACAATGGTAGCCAATGGATGTATTATTGAAGGGCGGGTAGAAAATAGCATATTGTTTCGTGGAGTTAAGGTTCATAAAGGAGCATATATTAAGGATAGTATCATTATGCAAAAGTGTGAAATTGCTGAAAATGCCATTATTGAAAATGTGATATGTGATAAAAATGTTTGTATTACTAAGGGAAAGTGGCTCAAGGGAGAGACGAATTATCCTCTGGTAGTAGAGAAGGGGACTATCATATAAAATAGGCGAAACAGTGGAAACAAAAGATAATCCTTCAGAATCGAGTCTTTCAGGAGGTTTTTTTTGTTGATAAATAAAGAAAGTTTTAAAAAGCTTTATTGCGCTAAATTACAGGCATTACATGGAGAAAGCATTGATGAAACAAGTACTCATGATCAATATGTGGCATTAGGAAGTCTTCTGCGTGATTATATAAGTCCTAACTGGATAAAAACAAATCGGCAATACCGGTTTCGCGGGGAAAAACAGCTTTACTATTTTTCGATTGAATTTTTGTTAGGCAAGCTGCTGGAAATGAATTTGATAAATATGGGACTAAGAGAAGTTTGCGAGACAGGGTTAGCCGAGCTAGGAATTAATTTAAATACATTATTAGATGAGGAGCCTGATGCGGGGCTAGGAAATGGAGGATTAGGGCGGCTAGCGGCTTGTTTCCTCGATTCGATGGCAGCATTAGGGTTTCCGGGGCATGGTTGTGGTATTCGTTATACTTATGGTCTGTTTGAGCAAAAGATTGTCGAGAACTACCAAGTAGAACTGCCAGATAACTGGCTCAATGATGGATATATATGGGAATATCGTAAGCCAGATAAATCGGTAGAGGTTAAATTTGGCGGGCAAGTAGTTATAAGAGAGGATGCAGATGGTAGAATTCATTATGTGCAAGAAAATGTAGAGGTGGTATTAGCTGTACCTTATGATGTTCCTATGGTAGGATACCATGTCAATACGGTAAATACGTTGCGGTTGTGGAGTGCTGAATTAGCACAAAGTGATGTCAATCTAACAAGTTGCAACAGAGAAGAGTATATAAAAGCTCTTGAGTACAAGAATTCCGTAGAAAGGATTTCCAAATACCTGTATCCGGATGATACTTTTGTAGAGGGGCGCTTATTACGATTAAAACAGGAGTACTTTTTTGTCTCGGCGGGTTTGCAAAGCATCATTCGTCGTTTTAAACGGACGTATTGGAGTTTTTATTCTTTCCCTGAAAAGATTGGGGTTCATATTAATGACACTCATCCAGCCCTAGCGGTACCTGAATTAATGCGCATTCTAATCGATGTAGAAGGGCTTGAATGGGATGAAGCATGGCGAATTACAACGAGAACAATATCTTATACCAACCATACCGTTATGCCTGAGGCACTGGAAACATGGCCAGTAGAACTATTTAAATCCTTATTACCACGTATTTATATGATAATCGAGGAAATAAATAAGAGATTTTGTCAAGAACTATGGGATCTTTATCCGGGGCGATGGGGTTATATTGGAGATATGGCGATTATTTCCTATGGGTTGGTGCACATGGCCCGTTTGGCAGTAGTGGGCAGTTACAGCGTAAATGGCGTAGCCAAGTTACATACTCAAATTTTGCAAAAATATATAATGCATAAGTTTTATGAATATGATCCCCGTAAGTTTAATAATAAAACAAATGGTATCACCCATCGGCGTTGGCTATTAAAGGCCAATGCAACCTTGGCAGAATTAATAAATCAATCAATTGGCGAGAATTGGATTGCCAATCCAAGTGAACTACTGCTTCTAAGAAGATTTGATCAAGATGTTGCTTTTAAAGAGCAATTGGCGGATATAAAGCTGCAGAATAAGGAGAAATTAGCCCAGATTATTCAAGCAAAATATAATATAACGATAAATACTCAATCTATCTTTGATGTGCAAATTAAGCGTATTCATGCATATAAACGTCAGATACTAAATGTGTTGCATATTATGCATTTATATAACCAGTTAAAAGAAAATCCTAATCTTGATATAATGCCAAGGACATTTATTTTTGCCGGCAAGGCGGCTCCAGGATATTATATTGCAAAGCAAACGATAAAGTTAATTAATAGCCTTGGGGTAATCATTAATAATGATAAGACAATCCAAGATAAATTAAAAGTAGTCTTTATAGAGAACTACGGTGTATCAATTGGTGAGATAATCTTTCCAGCTGCGGATGTTAGCGAGCAAATTTCAACAGCTAGTAAGGAAGCTTCTGGTACAGGGAATATGAAATTTATGATGAATGGAGCTGTCACAATTGGAACGTTAGATGGTGCTAATATTGAAATAGAGGAAGCCGTAGGTCCAGACAATATCATTATTTTTGGCCTTACAGCAGAGCAAGCATTAGCTTATTATGCCCATGGAGGATATAATGCGTGGGATATATATAATCAGGACGGGCGGGTAAAGAAAGTAATGGAGCAATTGGTAAATGGCTTCCTACATGATGAAAAAGAAGAATTTAGACCTCTGTATGATTATTTGCTACGTAATAATGATGAGTTCTTTGTGCTAAAAGATTTTTCTGCTTATGCAGAGGCCCAACGATTGCTTGATGCTAAGTACCATAATCAGGAACAGTGGCAATCAATGTGCCTTCATAATATTGCTCACTCGGGCATATTCTCCAGCGATAGAACGATACAAGAATACTCTTACAAAATGTGGAATTTGAAAAAGTCGCATATAAAAGGATAAAAGGATTTTGAGGATATACTTTGATAAACAGTATATCCTCACATTTTTCTTTTATAAATTAAACATTGTAAAAAAATAGCGGAAAAATAAATAATAATTTACAAAATAATGCAAAAATTTACAATATAAAAAGAAGGGATTTTACTAACAAATGAGAAAATAATACTAAAAGAAGAATAACAAAAAAATCCAAATAAATCATAATAAAATCCAATGTTTGGGTAACTAAATGTAATTTTGAATAGGGGGGACAAGCTTCCATGTTAATGGATAAGGATGAGTTTAAAGTCGTTTTTGTAAACAAACTGAGAACTATGTTTGGCAAGGGACTTGAGGAAGCGTCTATCACAAATAAATATATGGCCTTAAGTCGTGTTATTCGTGATTGCACTAGTCAAAATTGGATAGAAACTAACAGGCAGTATACTGCGAATGGGGATAAGCAGGTATATTACTTCTCTATGGAGTTTCTTTTAGGTAAGGCCTTAGACATGCATTTAGTAAATAGTGGGGTTAAGGATTCTTATAGAGAAGCCCTGGCAGAACTAGGTATACAATTAGATGATTTAGAAAAGGAAGAATCCGATCCTGGTCTTGGCAATGGAGGGTTGGGGCGCTTAGCTGCTTGCTTTTTAGAATCAATGGCTGCAATTGGCTTGCCAGGCCATGGCTGCGGTATTCGTTATAAATATGGCTTATTTGAGCAGAAGATAGTGGATCATAATCAAGTGGAATTACCCGACAATTGGCTTCAAGATGTCTATGCTTGGGAATTTCGTAAAGCAGATAAGTCGGTAGAAGTAAAATTTGGTGGAACAATTCAATGTAACCAGCAAGGTGATAAATGGGTATTTACCCATGAAAATTATGAGGCTGTCTTAGCTGTGCCTTATGATGTTCCCATTGCTGGTTATAAAAATAATACGGTGAATACTTTGCGGCTATGGAGTGCTGAGTCTATTAATGATGGATTCGATTTCGCTTCCTTTAACCGGGGCGAGTATCTGGAGGCTATGGGCTATAAAACCTCTGTTGGCTTGATTTCTAAGATTCTTTATCCTCAAGATAATTTTTACGAAGGACGGCTTTTACGTTTAAAACAACAATATTTCTTCGTTTCCGCAGGGTTACAAAGTATTGTTAGGCGGTATAAGAAGAGACACACCTCTATGAAGCTATTTCCTAAAAAGGTCGCTGTGCATATTAATGATACACATCCCGCTATCGCAGTACCGGAGTTAATGCGTTTGTTAATGGACGAAGAAGGTTTATCTTGGGATGATGCCTGGAAAATTACGACAGAAACCATTTCTTATACGAATCATACTATCATGCCAGAAGCCTTAGAAACTTGGCCAGTAGGTATGTTTAAGAGCTTATTGCCGAGAATGTACATGATTGTCCACGAAATCAATGAACGATTTTGCCATGAATTATGGGGACGGTATCCAGGACAGTGGGAAAAAATTAGAGGAATGGCAGTCATTGCTGATGACCTTGTGCATATGGCAAGACTTGCTGTCGTTGGCAGTCATAGTGTAAATGGAGTGGCGCAAATACATACAGATATTTTAAAAGAGCATATTATGCGGGACTTTCACCAATTTTATCCGAAAAAGTTTAACAATAAGACGAACGGTATTACCCATAGACGGTGGCTGCTGAAAGCAAATCCTGAATTGGCTGCTTTGATAACGGAATGTATCGGGCCAAGTTGGATCAAAGAACCACAGAATTTAGTGGAATTCTCCAAATTCGCCACAGATAAGACGGTACAGGATCGAGTGCGTAAGGCAAAATTAAATAAGAAAAAAATACTGGCTAAATATATTAAAGAAAAAACCGGCGTTACTGTAGATGTGCGTTCTATCTTTGATGTTCACATAAAGCGTATTCATTCCTATAAACGCCAAATGCTGAATATATTTCATATTATGGATTTGTATAATCGCTTGAAGGAAAATCCGGATCTGCCTATTACCCCCCGCACCTTTATCTTTGCTGGTAAGGCAGCACCTGGCTATTATATTGCAAAACAGACGATTAAGTTAATCAGTGTCTTGGCTTCTTTAATTAATAAGGATAAAACAATAAAAGGTAAGTTAAAGGTAATTTTCTTAGAAAATTATAGTGTGTCACTTGGGGAAATGTTGTTTCCTGCTGCAGATGTCAGTGAGCAAATTTCTACGGCAAGTAAAGAAGCCTCTGGTACAGGAAATATGAAATTTATGCTCAACGGCGCTCTTACCATTGGTACCTTAGATGGAGCAAATGTGGAGATTCATGATGCTGTCGGCGATGATAATATTTTTATTTTCGGTCTGACGAGTCAGCAGGTCTTCGATTACTACATACATGGCGGTTACAATGCTTGGAATGTATACAATAGTGATATACGGATTAAAACTGTCTTAGAGCAGCTGGTGAATGGATTTTTACCTTATCAAAAAGAGGAGTTCAGGCCTCTTTACAATTCTATACTGACAGAAAATGATGAATTTTTTGTTCTACAAGATTTTGCTGCTTATGCAGACTGCCAATCCGAATTAGATAAACAGTATAAAAATAAAGGGAAATGGACGCAAATGAGTATTCATAACATTGCGCAAGCAGGAGTCTTTTCTAGTGATCGTACAATCGCGGAATATGCAGAAGACATTTGGCATACAAAACCTGTAGAGATTATTGTATCTTAGATCCAGGGGAAAGGTGGAGGGATTGTATGGGAATTGATGTTTCACCAGTCAGTGAAGAGGATCTATATTTGTTTCATGAAGGCAGTCACTTTCGTAGTTATCAACTCTTAGGAGCCCATGGAATTGAGGAAAACGGGGCTCGTGGTGTACGTTTTACCCTTTGGGCACCCAATGCGAAAGGGGTAAAAGTTGTTGGGAATTTTAATAATTGGCAAGGCCATCAGCATGTCCTAAAGCGGGTAGGACAGTCTGGAATTTGGCAATTATTTGTTCCTCATCTTGGAGTTGGAGAACTGTATAAATATGAAATTGATACGTTAGATGGGCAGCGATTGCTAAAGGCAGACCCCTATGCTTTTTATGCTCAGTTAAGGCCAGATACAGCGTCAATTGTCTATGATTTGAATCGTTATCAATGGCAGGATGAAACATGGCAGCTGGAAAAGAAAAAACCTGCGTATCAGCAACCCGTGCTAATTTATGAGATGCACTTAGGTTCCTGGCGGCGAGGGGAAGGAAATCGGCTGCTAACCTATCGTGAATTAGCAGAGATCCTCCCTGAATATGTAGTATCTATGGGATATACCCATATTGAAATTATGCCTGTTGCCGAACATCCTTTTGATGGGTCTTGGGGTTATCAGGCTACAGGGTATTTTGCGATTACTAGTCGATATGGGACTCCGGAAGATTTTATGTATTTGATTGATTGTTGTCATAATCGTGGTATTGGTGTAATTATGGATTGGGTTCCAGGACATTTTTGTAAAGACGATCATGGACTTAGGCGTTTTGATGGAACACCTTTATATGAATATCCTGATGTGCAGCGGGGTGAGAATGTAGGCTGGGGTACTGCTAATTTTGATTTAGGCCGCAAAGAAGTGCTTAGTTTTCTTATTTCAAATGCTTTGTTTTGGTTAGATGTATATCATCTTGATGGAATTCGTGTTGACGCTGTTTCTAATATTTTATACTTAAATTATGGGAGAGAAGAGGGGCAGTGGACTCCGAATCAATATGGAGGCAATGGGAATTTAGAAGGGGCAGCTTTTTTACGCAAGCTAAATGAAGTAGTATTTGCACGAAATTCTCATGTTCTCATGATGGCAGAAGAGTCTACGGCCTGGCCGATGGTTTCTTGGCCAACTTATAGTGGTGGGCTAGGTTTTAACTTCAAATGGAATATGGGGTGGATGAATGATATGCTGCGTTATATGGCCATTGACCCCGTCCATCGCAAGTGGAATCACCACTTATTGACTTTTTCATTAATGTACGCTTTCTCTGAGAATTTTGTCTTACCTTTATCTCATGATGAGGTGGTTCATGGCAAAAAGTCTATGTTGAATAAAATGCCTGGCGATTATTGGCAAAAATTTGCTAATCTCCGTGCCTTTTATGGTTACTGGATAGCTCATCCTGGGAAAAAGCTCTTATTTATGGGTAGTGAATTTGGACAGTTTATTGAGTGGCAAGATCATGAAAGCTTAGATTGGCATCTCCTCGAATCTCCTATGCATAAAAAGATGCAGAACTATTGCCGTGAATTAAATCATTTTTATCAGCGTGAAAAAGCGTTGTGGGAAGTCGATGGAAACTGGCAAGGATTTCAATGGATAGACTGCAGTGACTACACGCAAAGCGTGATTTGCTTTATGCGTAAAGCAATGGCTCAGGGGGAAACCCTGCTTGTTATATGTAATTTTACACCTGAGGTACATGAATCCTACAGAATTGGGGTACCAGCTATGGGAAATTATCAGGAAGTATTTAATAGTGATTGGGAAGAGTTCGGTGGTTCTGGGCAAAAAAATGCAAAGATAGTAACTGCAGAATCAGTAAGTTGGCAAAACCAGTCACAGTCAGTAGAGATCACTCTTCCCCCTTTGGCTACCATCTATTTAAAACATAAGGAACTAGAACAGATAAATGATATTTAATACTGGGGGCGTTATTATGCACAAGAAAAAGTGTGTAGCGATGTTGTTAGCAGGCGGACAAGGAAGTCGTCTCGGTATTTTGACGCAAAAAGTAGCCAAACCAGCGGTTCCTTTTGGTGGGAAATATCGTATTATTGATTTTCCTTTGAGTAATTGTAACAATTCAGGCATTGACACAGTAGGGGTACTTACCCAATATAAACCGTTAGCATTAAATGGTTATATTGGTATTGGCAGTGCTTGGGACTTAGATAGAATGAATGGCGGAGTATATGTTTTACCACCCTTTGTGAAAGAGCAAGGAGGAGAGTGGTATAAGGGAACTGCGGATGCGATTTGCCAAAATAGTAACTTTATTGAGGGGTTTAATCCAGAATATGTGTTGATATTATCCGGAGATCACATTTACAAGATGGATTATTCCTTAATGTTAGAATTTCACCAAGACAAAAAAGCCGATGCCACTATTGCTGTAATCGAAGTGCCTTGGGAGGAAGCCAGTCGCTTCGGTATTATGAATACGGATGGTGACAACCGTATTATTGAATTTGATGAGAAACCTGCAGAGCCAAAAAGCAATCTGGCTTCGATGGGAATTTATATATTTAGTTGGGCCCTTTTAAAAAAATATTTAGCGGAAGATGAACAAGATATAAGTTCTACTCATGATTTTGGTCATGATATTATACCAAAAATGTTAGCCGATAAACGAAATTTGACAGCTTACCCGTTTAAAGGATATTGGAAAGATGTTGGGACTGTAGAAAGCTACTGGCAGGCAAATATGGACTTATTAGGCGAGGAATCGGAGCTGAATATGTACGATCCTAAGTGGCGCATTTATTCCGCTAATCCGCCTCGCCCTCCCCATTACACCTCGGCAACGGCCAAGGTTAGGAACTCTATTATCAGTGAGGGATGTTTGGTTTTAGGAGAGGTAGAGAATTCGGTCATTTTTCGGGATGTATATATTGGAGAGGGAGCAAAGATCAAAGACTCTATTATAATGTCGAGTGTCCATATTGAGGATAATGTGGTGATTGATAAGGCGATTATCGGTCGTAAGACTGTTTTAAAACAAGGAAGTATTGTAGCCGCAGACCAAGTAGCAGGAGAACAGGAAATTGTAGTATTGGATGCAGATATGATGATACCACCTCATACTAAGGTGGTAGGAAGTATATCTTGTGTCCTAACAGATGATGATTTTTGCAAAAGGGGGGAATAGCAAGTTATGTTAGATTTAATGGGAATTATTAATCTTAATGAAGCAGAAGAATATTTAGGAGAACTAAGTCGATCTCGATCCTTGGCTTCTGTTCCTTTTGCAGGGCGCTATCGTCTAATTGATTTTGTTTTATCCAATATGGTAAATTCAGAGATCTCTAATGTAGGGATTTTTATTCAGCATAAATACCGGTCCTTAATGGACCATTTGCGCTCAGGTAAGGATTGGGATTTGGCTCGTAAACGAGATGGATTATTTATCCTACCTCCTGCCTATACCAAAACCCCTATGCAGGTTCATCGAGGAGATGTAGAAAATATTTATAGCAATCTAGATTATATTTATCAAAGCCGTCAGAAATATGTAATCATTGCAGGGGCCAACATGGTGACAAATTTGGACTACCGAGAAGCCCTAGCTGCTCATAAAAGTACAGGGGCGGATATTACTATTTTGTATACTAAGGCAAATTGCGGCACTCATGATTGTTTGCGAGCGAATATATTGGAGATAAAAGCCGATGGACAGGTTTCTGCCATTAAAGAGTTTAAAGACTCAGGTGGATATCAGAATATGTGCATGGAAATGTTTATTATGGAAAAAAGATTGCTGATCGAGTTAGTGAATCAATGTATCTCCTATGGTGACTATGACTTTGTTAAACATTGTATCATTAAAAATAGTAATAAATATAAAGTATATGGATATCATCATCAAGGCTATGTGGCTCGTATTTCGTCTTTACAAAGTTACTTTCAGCACAGTATGGAACTACTCAATCCAAATATTTGGAAGGAATTGTTTTTCAAGTCTGGCTTGATTTATACAAAGGCCAAAGATGAACCTCCAGCCAAATTTATGCAGGATTCTGAAGTAAGCAATTCTCTAATTGCCAGTGGGTGTTATGTTGAAGGGCGAGTAGAAAATAGCATCTTATTTCGTGGCGTAAAAGTTCAGAAGGGGGCATATATTAAAAATAGTGTTGTTATGCAGAAAGGCATAATTGCTTCAGGAGTTATGTTAGACAATGTGATTTGTGATAAAGATGTATACATAACGGCAAACAAGCAGTTAAAGGGTGAGGCTAGTTATCCTCTTGTAATAAAGAAAGGAAGGGTGATTTAACTTATGATAAAAGTATTAATCGCAGCCGCAGAGGCGGTACCTTTTGCTAAGACAGGCGGGTTAGGGGATGTAATTGGCTCATTACCCAAAGAGTTAATTAAGCAGGGTGTTGATGCTAGAGTTATTATGCCTAATTATCTAGATATTCCTGATGGCTTTAAGCGACAAATGGAGTTTAAAAATCATTTTTTTGTGCAGGTTGGTTGGCGGCAGCAATATTGTGGAATATTAGAGTTTGTTTATCAAGGTGTTACTTTCTATTTCGTAGATAATGAATATTATTTTAAACGCCACGGGTGCTATGGATATCATGATGATGCGGAACGATTTGGTTTTTTCTGCCGTGCCGTATTGGAATCACTAGCTAAGATTGATTTTATGCCAGATGTAATTCATTGCCATGACTGGCATGCGGGAATGGTTAGTGTTCTATTTGATGCTCACTATCGAAATGTGCCTGCATATAAACAAATTAAAACCTTATTTACCATTCATAACTTACGTTACCAAGGTGTTTTCCCGAAGGAAATATTACATGACATTTTAAGCCTGGATTGGCGTTATTTCAACGCCGAAGGTGTAGAGTTTCATGAAGGTGTTAGCTTTATGAAGGGGGGCTTAGCCTATTCCGATATGATTTCTACAGTAAGTCGGACCTATGCCCAAGAAATTCAAGACCCCTTTTTCGGCGAAGAGTTGGATGGGTTTTTACGGAAACGCCAAGGAGACTTAGTTGGTATTGTAAATGGCATTGATTATGATGTGTATAATCCAAAGAATGATAAATACATTTGCAGTCAATATGATGTAGAGCATTTGGAACAGAAAATGAAAAATAAAACAAACCTGCAGCGTCGTTTGGGGTTGCCAGTTCGAGAGGATGTTCCAATCATCGCTTTGGTTTCTCGTCTTGTAGGCCCTAAAGGTTTCGATTTAATAGAGCATATGTTTTTTAATTTAGTAAAGCAGGCTGCAGCGGTAGGAGAAGAATTTTATGATATTCAGCTTGTTGTCTTAGGAACTGGAGAGGCCAGATACGAGAACTTCTTTAAGTATATGGCCTGGCAGTATCCTGGAAAGGTATCAGCAAATATTATGTTCGATGATGAATTGGCTCATCAGATTTATGCTGGCGCAGATCTATTTCTTATGCCTTCCCTGTATGAGCCTTGCGGCATTGGGCAATTGATTGCCATGCGTTATGGTACATTACCAATCGTGCGGGAGATTGGTGGACTCAAGGATACGGTACAATCTTACAATGAGCAAACCGGTGAAGGGAATGGCTTTACCTTTGTGAATTATAATGCTCATGATATGCTTGACACGATTAATTGGGCTTTGAAAACATTCCAAGATAAAAAAGTCTGGAATCAAGTAGTGAAAAATGCAATGCAAAGCGATTACAGTTGGCAGCAATCCGCCATTCAATATGTAAATACTTATAAAAAACTAATTGGGCAAGTCTGATCAGATGGGGTTCTCTTTGGCCTGGAGATACAATACGGAAATTCAGTAAGGTGTTTTGTATCTCCACAAGCAGTTGTTATTGGCAAGACGGTAACAATGGATTTCCTAATTGAAAGTGAGGAAACGCTATGAAACAAGACTCTATGAGTCATGACTCTCAATTAGAAAGTTTTCGCAGTCCCTTTGGGGCTGTTTGTTGTAATGAGAAAATATTTCTGCATTTAATAGTGAAGGAAGATGTTGAGCCAGATAACGTTGTGTTTCGCTTATGGCAAGAGGGTCTTGGCGAAAAAAAAATAATTATGGAGCCACGGGAAAGGACAGATCTAGGTAGGCACTATCATGTAGAAATGAGTGCACCTTCATTCCCTTGTATTTTGTGGTACTATTTTATAGTTACCCTACAAGGCCAACTATATTATTATGGAAACAATCCAGAGGGACTAGGGGGCTTAGGACAGATATACGAAGGAGAGCCCCCCGCTTATCAAATTACAATATACAAGACAGGATCTGTTACACCTGATTGGTTTAAAGAATCGGTAATGTATCAGATTTTTCCTGATCGCTTTTATCAGGAATTAGAAGCTGGAATGGTTTTGTCTGCTCCTAAGGGTAGCGTGATCCATGCCCATTGGGATAATAATCCTTATTACATTCGCGATGCAGATACAGGAAGAATTGTATCTTACGATTTTTTTGGTGGAAACTTACAGGGAGTCATTGCAAAACTGTCATATTTAAAGGAATTAGGTATCAGTGTAATCTATTTTAATCCTATCTTTTCATCCGGGAGTAATCATCGCTATGATACAGGTGATTATAAAAAAGTAGATCCGATGCTTGGCGATAACAAAATTTTTTCCCAGTTGTGCAGCAAGGCAAAAGAATATGGAATTGAGATTATCTTAGATGGCGTCTTCAGTCATACAGGCAGTGATAGTGTTTATTTCAATCGAGAAGGAAACTATCCGGGACTAGGTGCTTATCAGTCAAAGGAATCTCCCTATTATAATTGGTATCGTTTTACTAAATATCCCAATCAGTATGAAGCTTGGTGGGGAATTGACACAATGCCCAATGTGGAAGAGCATGAACCTTCCTATATTGACTTCATTATTGAAGGACAAGATAGTGTAATCAAACATTGGTTACAACTTGGGGCAAAAGGCTGGCGGCTGGATGTAGCGGATGAACTGCCAGATGAATTTATCAAAAAGATATACAAAACAATGAAAGAGTTGGATAAAGAAAGTGTATTGATTGGAGAGGTTTGGGAAGATGCCTCTCACAAACAAAGTTATGGCAAGCTTAGAGAATACTTACAAGGTGAGGAATTGGATTCTGTAATGAACTATCCTTTTCGTGCAATTGTATTGGACTTTATGCTAGGAGTTATTGATGCTTTTGCAGTTCATCACTTATTTATGAGCTTGGCAGAAAACTATCCTAGCCATAACTTTTATGCCATGATGAACTTAATTGGTAGCCATGATGTACCTCGCATATTGACCTTACTGGGAGAAGCCCCTCCTTCAAACAGCCTAACCATTGCTGAACAGGCTAAATACCGTTTGCCTCTTGAAAAGCAGCCCTTGGCAATCGCTAGATTAAAACTTCTCGTTTTATGGCAAATTACATTTCCTGGCGTACCTTGTATTTATTACGGTGATGAGGTTGGTGTAGAAGGCCATAAAGATCCCTTTAATCGCAGGACGTATCCTTGGGGGCAAGAAAATACGGAAATTCTTGATTGGTACAAAAGAATCATTGCTCTTCGCAATCGCTATGATATTTTCAAATTAGGAGAGTGGATTTCTTTACCCTTAGGGAAGAAATCGTATGGTTATATTCGGAGAATTAGTAATGGTAAGAATGTTTTTGGCAAAGAAGGGCAAGACAATACGGCGCTTGTGTTATTGAATGGAAGTGTTGATCAAACGGCTCATATAGAAATTCCAATTCAGCAGTGGTGTCATGGAAGCATGATAGATCTTTTAAACGAAAACCAAGAGGTCCCAATTGTAGATGGAACGGTAAGAATTTGTTTACAACCTCTTGAAGGCAAAGTGTTACTACAAGCTGAGCAAAATTGTTTTCCACGGCAGGCGGGGGTGCTGCTCCACCCAACCTCTTTGCCTTCTAACTACGGTATAGGGGATTTAGGGAATGACGCTTACGACTTTATTGATTTTTTGCATGAAAGCAAGCAATCATTGTGGCAAATACTACCGCTTAATCCAGTTGGGGATAGCCATTCCCCTTACCAATGCCCCTCTGCTTTTGCGGGAAATCCACTACTTATTTCTTTAGAAAAATTGATCGAAAATGGGCTGCTTTCTACCCATGATTTGAAAGACTGCCCTATATTTGATAAGGAGCAAGTAGAATTTGAAAAAGTAAAAACATATAAGGAACAAAAGTTACGTAAGGCTTTTGGGAACTTTAGACAGCAGGGGCAGCCTTTAGCTTATGAAAAGTTTACTAGGCTACAGACTACGTGGCTTACTGACTATGCTCTATTTATGGCATTGAAAAATCATTTTAATGAGAAACCCTGGCATATGTGGCCTACTGCTATTGCATCAAGAGAACCAATAGCAGTATTAGAATATAAAGAGTTATTGGCAGACGAAATTGCCTATCATAGTTTTCTGCAGTTTATTTTCTTTAGTCAGTGGCAAGCTTTAAAACAATATGCAGCTGTAAAAAATGTGAAAATTATCGGAGATATACCTATTTTTGTTGCTCATGATAGCAGTGACATTTGGGCAAATCAGAAGCTTTTTGATCTAGACGAAAGTGGAAAACCAAAAACTGTAGCTGGCGTTCCCCCTGATTATTTTAGTAAGACAGGTCAGTTATGGGGAAATCCTCATTATCGATGGGAGGAAATGGCTAAGGATGATTATTATTGGTGGCAGCAGAGGATAAAAGTACTCCTCACCTTAGTTGATATAGTCAGGGTAGATCATTTTCGTGGTTTTGAATCTTTTTGGGAGGTTTCGGCTGAGGAGGAGACGGCGGAAAAAGGACAGTGGCGTAAAGGGCCTGGAGCACGTTTCTTTTATGTTTTGGAAAAAAAGCTAGGTAAGCTGCCAATTATTGTCGAAGATTTGGGCATTATTACATCCGAAGTAGAAGCGTTGAGAAATGAGCTTGGATTCCCCGGAATCAAGGTATTGCACTTTTCTTTTTCGTTTGATAAAAAGGGAAAATGTATAACTTACAGTTGCAAGAAAAATACGGCTGTATATACAGGAACACATGATAATGATACAACGGTAAGCTGGTATAGGAATCTCTTGGTGGAAGATCCTAAGCTAGCTACTTGTGTACAAGAGCAGGTTGGCATTCAGGGGTTAGAGGAAAATGAAATTCACTGGAAGTGTATCGAGTTTGTTTATCGGGGTAATGCCAATACAGTTATTGTGCCACTACAAGACATTATGGGCCTTCCTGGCCAAGCTAGAATGAATTTCCCCGGTACAATGGGGGGCAGTAATTGGGCCTGGCGATATCATAAAGAGATGCTAACAAAAAAGATAACTGATAAATTGGCAACACTTGTTGATCAGTATAATCGGTAGTAATTCAGAGGAACCCATTTTCTTCAAAAAAAATCTTGACGAAGGATATGTCACAGAGTAAAATTATAATTAATACCGAACCAGTATAGTATTGTTTTAAAGAGGAGGTGTATATGTGCAGTTTAACCAAGCGACGGATTACGCATTTCGGGTCATTATACATCTAACGGAATTACCAGAAGGAAAGCTAGCAAACGGTCAGACCATTGCTGAGCAGCAGAATATACCTCTAGGATTTTTGCAGAAAATCATGCGATCCTTAAGTAGGGGAGGGTTGGTAAAATCCTATCGGGGGGTAGATGGTGGTTTTGTGCTGGCAAAGCCTGCAAAAGAGATTAGTCTGTTAGATGTGATTCAGGCGATGGAAGGCCCGATTGATTTACAACGATGTTTGAAGGAAGATGCTTCCTGTACTAAAGGCTGTGAATCGAAATGCCTAGTACATACATCGTTGGCTGTTATTCAACAGGATTTTGTGAAGTCCCTAGAAAGGGTTAAGTTTGATCGGTTAGTAGAAAAAAATAATAGAGAAGGGTAGGGATAGTATGGATGCTTTGCTTTTAGCACGATGGCAATTTGCAATGACAACGGTATACCACTTTTTATTTGTACCGCTGACATTAGGCTTGTCAGTTCTAGTAGCGGTCATGGAAACCTTGTATGTTCAGACAGGAAATGAAATGTATAAAAAGATGACCATGTTTTGGGGGAAGTTGTTTTTAGTTAACTTTTCCATGGGTGTGGTAACTGGGATTGTTCAGGAATTTCACTTTGGTATGAACTGGGCCGAATACTCTCGTTTTATGGGGGATATTTTTGGAGCGCCTTTAGCATTAGAAGCCTTGACAGCCTTTTTCATAGAATCAACTTTTCTCGGATTATGGATTTTTGGCTGGGAGCGATTATCGAAGAGAGTGCATTTAGCTTGTATTTGGTTAGTCGCATTTGCTAGCAATTTATCTGCTTTTTGGATTTTAGTCGCCAATTCCTTTATGCAGTCTCCTGTAGGATATGCCTTACAAAATGGACGGGCAGAAATGACTGACTTTTTAGCGGTAATTACGAATCCTTATGTCTGGGGGCAATTTCCACATACTGTTTTAGGCGGACTTGTGACAGCGGGTGTATTTGTGACAGCGATTAGTGCTTATTATTTATTAAAACAACGTCATTTACCCATCTTTCGTATGTCGATTAAAGTGGGTTTAGCATGCATGTTAGTAAGCACTTTATTGGTAATGGGTACAGGACATTTGCAAGCTCAATACTTAGCTAAAAAACAACCAATGAAAATGGCTGCCATGGAAGCCCTATGGGAATCGGCAGATCCTGCTCCTTTTGCCATTGCAGTAGTGGTGGATGAAGCAAATAAAAAGAATTCCTTTGAAATCGGTATTCCCAAGGTGCTATCTTTATTGGCCTATGATAAGCCAGAGGGAGAAATAAAGGGCATTAATGAACTACAAGCTGCAGCAGAAATGAAATATGGGCCAGGCAATTATACTCCATCCATTACACAGTCCTTTTGGACCTTTAGAATCATGGTTTTGTCGGGTTTATGGATGATGTTATTAGCGGTTATCAGTATATTCTTATTGTATAAAGAGCGATTAGAGGAGAATGGGACCGTTCTTAAGTTGTTACTCTGGAGCTTACCCGTGCCTTATATTGCAAACTCAACTGGGTGGATATTAACAGAAGGGGGACGTCAGCCCTGGATCGTTGTAGGTTTACAGAAGGTTAGTCAGGCTGTCTCTACCAACGTAACAAGCACGGAAGTTTGGATTTCTTTGATTGGTTTTACGGTAATATACGGTGTACTGGCGATAGCAGCTATTTATTTAGTGCGGAAGTTTATTTTAGAGGGACCTGTGGAGCATAAGCCGGTTCTAGGTGTGCTGACTAAGAATAAGGAGGCGACATTATGGAACTAAATGTATTATGGTTTATTTTGGTTGGTGTTTTATTTACCGGTTTCTTTTTCTTAGAAGGATTTGATTATGGTGTTGGAATGTTATTGCCTTTCTTAGGCAAGGATGATGTAGAACGACGGATGATTATAAATACCATTGGGCCGGTTTGGGACGGAAATGAGGTTTGGATGATTACTGCAGGGGGGGCCATGTTTGCGGCGTTCCCACATGTATATGCAACTATGTTTAGCGGTTTTTACATGGCATTGTTTGTAATGCTTATGGCTTTGATTGTGCGGGGAGTGGCTTTTGAATTTCGGAGCAAAGACGAAAACCCTCAATGGCGTAGCACTTGGGATTGGATGATCTTTATTGGTAGTGCTCTACCAGCACTGCTTTGGGGCGTAGCTGTTACCAACCTGATTCAAGGCGTTCCTATTAATGCTAAGATGCAGTATGCTGGAACCTTCTTTGATTTATTAAGCCCTTACACTTTAGTAGGTGGGGTTGCCTTTTTACTCGTGTTTTTATTCCATGGGGCTTTGTTCTTAACCCTTAAGATTGAAGGGCCAATCATTGAACGTGCACGAAAAGCAGCTGTAACGATTGGAATTCTTGCTGCCGTAGCCTTCTTAAGCCTCGTAGGGTTAACGTATACGAACACAGATTTATTCAAAAGTGGATTAGCTAGTATTACCTTGTGGGGAGCAGTTGTAGTTTTTGTTCTGGGATATGCTTTAGCATGGATAAAAAAATACGGATGGGCCTTTGCTATGAGCGGGTTGGCCATTGTTTTCACAACAATCGCCTTTTTCAGTGGTTTATTCCCTCGGATTATGGTCTCTAGTTTAAATCCGTCATGGAGTTTAACGATCCACAATGCATCCTCTAGTGCCTACACTTTAAAAATAATGACATTTGCGGCGCTAATCTTAGTGCCCATAGTGCTAGCTTACCAGGGCTGGACCTACTGGGTATTTCGAAAACGCGTTACTGCTAAAGACTTAGAATATTAAAAATAAGGGCGGCTTTCGAGCTGCCCTTATTCAATAATCGAGTCATATTTATTGTTTTATCAAAAAATTATGTATATTTTGTCGATTTATGATATAGTTATTGGTATATTATTCTAATTCGAAAAGGGGGCCTATAACAGTGAGTTTAAAATTTGTTGAGAGTGATATTGCCAATCTTCCTGAAGTTTATCGGAATTTTTATCATGTTATTATAACTTTCATACCTAAAGAGAGGGTTTTTGTGGATCCGATTCGGACATTAGCTTATGGTGCTGATGCTAGTTTTTATAGTATGCTGCCGAAATTGGTGGTAAAAGTAAAATCTCCTGAAGAAATGGCGAACATTTTAAAAGAAGCCAATAAGGTGAACATTCCTGTAACTTTTAGAGCAGCAGGCACAAGTTTGTCCGGACAGTCCATTACAGATTCTGTGCTTTTAGTAGCAACGGAAGGTTGGCATAAGTACTCAATTGGCCCAGGTGGCGAATCCATTGCCCTAGAGCCAGGGATTATTGGGGCTGAAGCCAATGCTTATTTAAAATCATATTCCCGGAAAATCGGACCTGATCCAGCTACCATTAACAATGCGATGATTGGTGGGATTGCTGCTAATAATGCCAGTGGTATGTGCTGTGGTACAGCGGATAATAGCTATAAAACAGTAGCTAGCATGAAACTTATTTTTGCTGACGGCTCTATGTTAGATACTGGTGATGCAGCATCACGTGAAGAATTTAGAAAAACTCATCCATCAATCATACAAGACATTGAAAAGATACGTGATGAAATTACTGCTGATGAAGAGTTGACAAAACTTATTAAGCATAAATATAAAATTAAAAATACGACAGGTTACGGATTAAATTCTTTTGTAGATTATTTTGATCCTTTTGATATTATGAACCATTTGATGATTGGTTCAGAGGGTACTTTAGCTTTCATAACGGAAATTACCTATAAAACAGTAGTCGATCATGAATATAAAGCATCCGCGTTAATGATTTTCAAAGATATGAATACAACTTGCTTAGCGGTTATGAAGCTTGATAGAGATCTAGTCGCAGCTGCAGAAATGATGGACCGTGCATCTCTTCGGTCGGTAGAAGATGAAGCAGGCATGCCAGCATATTTGAAAACTTTATCACCCGATGCCGCTTCTTTACTAGTAGAAGTGCGTGCCGAAAGCAAGGCTGCCTTAGATGAATTAATTGAGGGCGTCAAAGCAAGGTTAGCAGATATTCCGACTGTGCTTCCTATTGAATTTACAGATGTAAAAGCAGAATATGAAGTATTATGGCATATTCGCAAAGGAATTTTCCCAGCGGTTGGCGGTATGAGAAAACCGGGTACTTCCGTAATTATTGAGGATGTTGCTTTTCCAAAAGAGAAAATGGCAGAAGCAGTGCCAGAACTTAGAAACATCATGGATAAATACCATTATGAAGATGGTATTATTTATGGACACGCTTTAGATGGTAATGTACATTTTGTTGTAACGCAGACATTTAAGACGCAAGAAGAAATTGAACGCTATCAATCATTAATCCAGGATGTCTGCAACATGGTAGTGAATGAGTATGGTGGTTCTTTAAAAGCAGAACATGGTACAGGACGTAATATGGCACCTTTTGTAGAAATGGAGTGGGGCCAAACAGCTTACCGCTTTATGCGTAAATTGAAAAATGTGTTTGATAAAGATAATACCTTAAACCCTGATGTTATTATTACGGATAATCAACTGCTTTATATTCAAAATCTAAAGCCAATGGCTCAGGCGCACGAAATTATTGATAAATGTATAGAGTGTGGTTTCTGTGAAATTAACTGTCCTTCTAAAAATCTTACGGCAACGCCTAGACAGCGTATTGTAGTACAACGTGAGATTGCTAGATTAAGGCAAACGGGGGAGGATAATACTCGGCTGCGTCGTTTGGAAGAAGATTATGCTTATTTTGGTGACGAAACCTGTGCGACGGATGGACTGTGTTCCACTACTTGTCCTGTAGGGATTAATACTGGCGAGCATACCAAGCATTATAGAGCTAACTTAATGGGGGATCGCGGTAAATCCATTGGCCGATTTATTACCCAAAACTTTGCAGGAGTTACTACGATGGCCCGCCTTGGTCTTACTAGTGCCGGCTTAGCCCACTCGATACTGGGTACATCTTTAATGGGAGGACTTACTCAGGGCTTACATTCTTTGAGTGGTCATAAAGTGCCTTTATGGAATCCATGTATGCCTGGCGCCGGAAAAACTCCAGATCCATCCCAATCGAAAAAGGGCGTAGCGGGACGGAAGGTAGTGTACTTCCCAAGTTGCGTTAGCCGGACCATGGGCGGTGCTTCTGCTGTTGATAAAGACAAACGGCAACTCAGTCAAGTAATGATCCAACTGATGGAGAAAGCTGGCTATGAGGTAATTTTCCCCCGTGAGATGGATAAATTATGTTGTGGCATGCCTTTTGAAAGTAAAGGATTATTCGAATCCGCAGATAAAATGAGTAGTGAGTTAGAAAAAGAATTACTTGTTGTTAGTAATAATGGAGAGTATCCAATTGTATGTGATACCAGTCCATGTATTTATCGTATGAGAAAAATGATGGATAAAAAGCTTAAAATGTTTGAACCATTAGAATTTATTCATGATTATCTACTCGAATTACTAAACTTTAATAAAGAGCAAGAAACTATAGCAGTTCATGTTACTTGTAGTTCTACCAAATTAGGACTTAAAGAAAAATTCAAAAAAGTAGCAGAGGCTTGTGCTACTACCGTTGTTATGCCGGAGAAGGTAAGATGTTGTGGTTTTGCTGGTGATAAGGGTTTCGAAGTCCCTGAATTAAATGAATCAGCATTAGCCGAACTAAAGGATTGTTTACCAGCTGATTGCAGTGCAGGCTATTCCAATAGCCGTACTTGTGAAATGGGTTTATCTCATCGTAGTGGTCTTAGCTACCAATCCATAGTATACTTGGTAGATCGCTGTACTACGGCAAAATAATCTGATGTTTACTAGCTATGCCTCCTATGAAAATAGGGGGCGTAGTCTTTTCTTATACTGAAAAGGTTTACAAACCACAAAGACACAATGCCGCTAACACGGCACACAAAGGATAAACTATGAGTAGAACTTTTTGTGAATATCTCTTTGTGTCCTTTGTGTCTTTGTGGTTTAAATATTTTGTGTATGTTTTGAAGGACACAAGCGTTTTTCTTATGGCAAATAAAAATATTGCAAGTTTGTTAAATCCTCGTTATGATTATAGAGTAAAATAATAATTATCCGATGACTAAACCGCTCTAAGACTCCCATCTTCTATAAGTGGGAGTTAAGAGCGGCTAAGTCCCTGGATAAGTGCGACTAAGATTCAGATGGAGTTAAAACTCCATCTGAATCAAGTCTTCTTTATCAATAAAAAATAGTTTTTTTACTAGTGTCAAGGAAGGGATACTGCTAGGGTGCATGGTGACATGCTTTCTTTTTTTTACGGTTATAATAAGAGTCTCCCTATAGAATAGAACAGGAGCATGGTTATGATTGATAAACGTCTGATAGAGCAGCTAAAACAACATAGAGAAGAATTCTTTTTGCTAGTTGGATTGGGGCTGGGTGGTGGTATTTTAGCGGTACTACAAGCTAACTACTTAACTAAAGTGATAACCGGGGTATTTTTGGATAAGCTGGATTTGCCTGAGGTGTGGCAGTGGATGGGTGCCTTGTTTGGGGTTATGATTGTGCGTAGCCTATTCACGTGGCTAATCGAGGTTAAGGCTCATCGCCTGGCTTCCTATGTAAAAATTAACGTTAGGCAACGTATATTATCCTCCCTTTTGGCCTTAGGCCCCCTCTATATTCGTGGGCAACAAACAGGAGAATTGGTTAATGTATTGGTAGAAGGGGTAGAAAATCTAGAACCTTATTTTGCAAAATTCCTGCCTCAGTTATTTACAGCAGTAATAGTGCCATTGGTTGTTTTGACTTCTGTAGTCCCTCTAGATGGAACTACAACGCTTATTTTACTATTCACAGCGCCGTTAATTCCGATTTTTATGATATTAATCGGACGTTCAGCAGAACAAGTGAATAAAAGGCAGTGGGAGACTTTGTCGCGCCTAAGTGCGCATTTTTTAGATGTGTTACAAGGCTTAACCGTGCTGAAAGTATTTGGGCGCAGTATTGAGCAAATACAAGTAATTGATCGTATGAGTAATCAATTTCGAGATAAGACGCTGAATGTATTAAAAGTAGCTTTTTTATCAGCCTTAGTATTAGAGTTGGTGGCAACAATTAGTACGGCGTTAGTGGCGGTAACTATCGGACTCAAATTGTTATATTTTAAGATGGATTTTTCCCAGGCTTTTTTCTTACTGCTGCTAGCTCCAGAATTTTATTTGCCCCTGCGCCAGTTAGGGGCTCATTTTCATGCTGGAATGGCTGGAACTGCGGCAGCGGATCGAATTTTTGCCATTTTATCCTTACCACAGAGGCAAGATAAGGCAAGACATAAAAATCCCTTTCCTCAGCAAGAACAAGTGGAAATTGCTTTTGAAAATGTACATTATGCTTATCAAGGGGGAGAACGCCCAGCTTTGCGAGGGCTGACCTTTGAGATGAAGCCAGGAGAGACTGTTGCCTTAGTTGGGGCTAGCGGTTCGGGAAAAAGTACGGTGGCTAGTCTATTGCTCGCATTTATGCAGCCAGATAAAGGAAATATTTTTGTTAATGGAATAAGTTTATCCGATATACGGGTTGATGACTGGTTGGCTCAAGTTGCCTTCGTGCCTCAAGAACCCCATTTGTTTTACCGTTCGGTGGCTGATAATATACGTTTAGGGCGGGAAGATGCAACAATGGAGGAAGTCATAAGGGCGGCAAAGAATGCGGGCGCCCATGAATTTATCCTCAGTTTACCGGAAGGATATGAAACCTTAGTGGGAGAGGGTGGACATGGTTTGAGCGGTGGACAAGGCAAACGACTAGCCATTGCTCGAGCTTTTCTGCAGGATGCCCCCTTCTTGCTATTAGATGAGGCTACAGCAGGCTTAGATCCTCAAAATGAAGCTGTGATTGAGGAGGCTTTGGCACGTCTCATGAAGAGGCGCACCGTCTTAATTATCGCCCACCGTTTGACGACAGTGTACCAAGCAGATTGGATTGTAGTGCTAAATGAGGGGCAGGATGTAGAATCTGGCCGCCACGATACATTAATGAAAGATCGTGGCTTGTATTCTCAACTTGTAATGGCCTTTCGAGGTGAAAAATGAATACATTGTTACGATTATTAAGAATTATTGGCCCCTCTTGGATGACGATGCTTGTGGCTGGTGTCTTTGGTTGTTTGACCATTGGCAGTAATATAGGGTTAATGGCTGCTTCCGCCTATCTTATTTCTAGTGCGGCCCTGCATCCCTCAATCGTAGAGCTATCAGTTGCTATTGTGGGAGTGCGCTTTTTTGGTATATCTAGGGCTGTTTTTCGTTATTTAGAACGCTATATTTCTCATGATGCTACCTTTCGTTTATTAGGGATAATACGGGTATGGTTTTATACTAAATTAGAAAGATTAGCACCTGCAGGATTATTAAAATGGCAGAGTGGGGAATTATTTGGCGCAATTGTTGGTGATGTGGAAACCTTAAAGGAGTTTTATCTTAGAGTTCTGGCGCCTCCTTTTATTGCACTTTTAGTACTGATTGGTACGTGCATCTTTTTAGCACAGTATAGTATGCAATTTGTATATGTCCTGTTAGGCGGGTTTTTCACATTAGGTATCCTGTTGCCTTTTTTGGTTCTAAGGTTACAGCGGCCGATTGCCAATGAATTGGTCCAAACTAGAACTGAAATGAAGGCCCAATTAGTGGATAGCATAACAGGTATTGTTGAACTTGCCGCCTTTGGTCAAACGCAACGGCAAGCTCAGCATATTGAGGTTATTGATCAACGCTTAGCAAAGCTTCAGGGAAAAGTAGCAAATATGACTGGGATGATAGATGCGCTTGGCATGTTAATAGTTAATGGTACGATGTGGCTCGTTTTGTGGTTAGCGATTCCTTTGGTATATAGCGGTCAACTAGAGGGTATTTATCTAGCAGTAGTGGCTTTAACAGTGCAAAGTAGTTTTGAAGGGGTATTGCCCTTGCCGATAGCAATGCACTATTTGGCTGAAAGTTTGTCAGCTGCCAAACGTCTATTTGCTATAGTGGATCAGCAGCTTGCTGTACTTGATAATGGTGAAGATGTATTTTTAAATAAGGATGTAAGTATTGAGGTTGATAAACTAAGCTTTTCTTACCGGGAAGGAACAACCATATTAGATAATGTCTCCTTTTCCGTTGCACCGGGACAGAGTTTGGCTATCGTAGGGCCTAGCGGGGCGGGAAAGAGCACTTTGCTGCATTTGTTGTTACGGTTTTGGGATTATCAACAAGGTTCTATTCGGTTTGGCGGGAATGAAATAAAGAATTATGATTCTCAGGAAGTGCGTAAGCAGTTTGGTGTAGTCGCGCAGCGAAGTCATTTATTTAATGCTAGTATTAAGGATAATATTTTGCTGGCAAGACCAGATGCTAGTGAGGATACCCTTATGGAGGTCATTAAAAATGCCGAGCTTAGTGAATTCATTAAGAGCTTGCCGCAGGGCTTAGATACTATGGTAGGGCAAAATGGACATGCTTTATCAGGGGGGCAAAGACAGCGGATTGCCATTGCTAGGGCGCTTTTAAAGGATGCTCCTCTATTAATTTTAGACGAGCCTACGGTAGGCCTAGACGCTTTAACGGAAGAGGCGATTATGGAGACCATTTCCCGTTTAATGCAAGGGCGGACTACCATTTTAATTACCCACCGTTTGACTGGATTAGATAGAGTAGGGGATATTATCGTGCTAGAGTCTGGCCGCATTATTGAACAAGGTAGTCAGGTTGAGTTATTAGAAAAACAGGGTCTTTTTTATCAGTTGTGGCGTTTACAACAGGATGTGTTATAATAGTATAGGAAAATAATAGGTAATTATGACAGAATATGGAGTGAAAAATCTTGTTAGATGCTTTATTTACAGTAGAAAAGGACTGCCCTATTTGCGAAAAAAAAATCAAAGTAACACGTGTACGCTCACGATTAGATATGATTAAACAAGACACTGACTTTTGCTGTCAGTATAAGAATGTAAATCCTTATTATTATGCAGTTTGGTTTTGTCCTCATTGTAGCTATGCGGCACAAGACACTTATTTTGATGAGATTGTACCTGCGGCAGCAGAACGAATCCAAAAATTTTTTTCAGAAAGAAATGTAAGCATTGATTTAAGTGGTACTAGAACTAGAGAACAGGCAGTTGTTAGTTATCAATTAGCGATTCTGTGTGCAGAATTGGCTGCAAGTCCTGCTAGTCGATTGGCTGGTCTGCATTTAAGATTAGGGTGGCTGTACCGAGAAGCTGGGCAAGAAGAGGAAGAAAGAGTCATCTTGGCAAAGGCTGCTGAATATTATGAGAAAACCTTGGCACAGGAAAGTATGCCAGTTGGCCCTATGTCGGAGTTAACGATTACGTATCTTGCGGCGGAATTGTTAAGGCGAGCGGGAGCAAATGAGAAGGCATTATTATATCTTAGTAAGGTTGTGAGTAGCCCACAAGCTAGAGAGGAAAAACGGATTGCCGATTTAGCTCGTGACGTTTGGCAGGATATGCGAGCAGCAGCGAAAGCAAAAATACCTGCAAAACAACAAGGATAAGAGTTACGTAAAAAAAAGTAGGCTTGACGAGCACTCGCCAAGCCTACTTTTGATGTATATTTACTTTCAAGGTCAGAAAAATTTTTAGCGATTTACTTTTCGTCTAAGTAGGTAGCCAAAATTTCACCGAAATAAAGGGTATGGTAGTTGCCAGTAGGATACCATTTTTCGTTTAAGTCAGCGGCTAGTTGATCCTGTAACATTTCTTGTTTATACACTACTTTGCATTCGTAGTGTAAACCGCAATTTGCAATTACAGGAGTAGATATTTTTTTGCCAGGAATAGTCTTTAAATTAGCAGATGCTAACTTATCTAGATCTCTGCCGGACTTAGAACCTGCGACTCCTAATGCTGCGCTCATATCTCTAAAAGGGATGCTGACGGTAAATTCCTGGCTTTTTTCGAGACAATCATAGGTATAGCGAGACGGCCTTACCATTGCCGTAAAAACAGGTTTGCCCCACATGAAGCCAATACTACCCCATGCGATTGTCATAGTATTAACCTTTCCGTCGACTATAGTAGTTAAAAAGGCTCCTTTGCTTAGTATTTCGGTAACTTCCTTAGCGTGCTCGTTATAGGATATTTCTGTAATCATGAATAAACCTCCCACGGATTTTTACTAAATGATAAATACTATGTTCTTCTATTCTGACTTAAAACCCATTGCCCTGTCAATAAAGACCAATTAACTTTTTGATTTGGTTTCGTCTTTTTGCTTAACAGTTAGCTTGTGTAAAACAAGAAAAAAGATACTATTTGAAAGAAATGTTTTCTGTAAAAATACACTTGACTTTAATCGAGTGATAAAATATAATATGTTTAAATTGATAGTTGAACATGATGAAAGGGAAGCTAAGTGTGCAGAATGTACAGAGAACCGACGGGTGGTGGAAGTCGGTCATTTTGGCAAATGGTTCCGCCCTGGAGTGGCTAATGATGAATTGTGACGGGTGTCGCCCGATATAGCGATTAGAGTTGGCTGTTATGGCAATTTGGGTGGCAACGCGGGAATATCTCTCGTCCCTGTTATGGGATGAGGGATTTTTTTATTTCTTTTTAAGACGAAATGCTTTCTGTTTCAACGTTGAAAATAGTTAAATTTAAATTCATAAATTATGGAGGGGTATAGAATGAAAATATTAGTGAGTGATCCAGTTTCAGCCCAAGGTGTAGAGTTATTACAAAAGGAATATGAGGTAGATGTTAAAATAAAACTACCGATAGAGGAATTAATTCGCATTATTCCCGAATATGATGCTTTAGTTGTACGCAGTGAGACCAAGGTTACTAAAGCAGTGATTGAGGCAGCTGCTAACTTGAAAGTGATTGGTCGTGCTGGAGTAGGTGTTGACAACATAGATGTAGAAGCAGCAACTCAGAAAGGCATTGTAGTACTCAACGCTCCTGAAGGCAATACGGTAGCAGCAACAGAGCATACAATGGCTATGATGCTCGCCCTAGCCCGCAATGTCCCCCAAGCTCACGCTAGCATGAAGGACGGACAATGGATGCGCAGCAAATTAATGGGTGTTGAAATGCGTGGCAAAACACTGGGTATTCTTGGCTTAGGACGTATAGGTACGGGTGTAGCCAAAAGAGCTTTGGCTATGGAGATGAATGTTGTAGCCTATGATCCATTCGTCAGTGCAAATCAGGCGACTGCCATGGGTATTCAGTTATTGGAGTTGGAAGAAATTTTCCCAGTTGCTGATTTTATTACCCTACATTTACCCTTTACATCAGAAACAAAGTATCTTTTAAATAAGGAAAGTTTTGCCAAAATGAAACCTGGAGTACGGATTGTAAACTGTGCTCGTGGCGGCGTTATCCATGAAGGAGATTTAGCTAAAGCTGTGGAAGAAGGTATTGTAGCAGGGGCGGCAATTGATGTGTTTGAAAAAGAGCCCGTTGATCCAGAAAATCCATTGCTTAAACTAGACAAGGTGATTGTAACACCCCATTTAGGAGCGTCTACTGCAGAAGCCCAAGTTGGTGTAGCTGTAGACGTAGCAAAAGGTATTATCGCTGCATTAAAAGGGGAACCTATCGCAACAGCAGTTAATATGGCACCAATTCAGTCGCATGTGTTGGAAGTCATTCGCCCTTATTTTAATTTGGCGGAAAAGATGGGTTGCTTGGCTATTAATTTAGCAGAAGGCCGTATTACAGCAGTCGATGTAGAATACAATGGAGAGATTAGCGAAGTAGACACGAAAATGCTGACAACAGCAATGATAAAAGGCTTGCTAAACTCCATTTTGACGGAACATATTAATTATGTGAATGCTCCAGGTGTTGCTAAATCTCGCGGTATTAAGGTACGGGAAGTAAAAAGCAAAGAGACAGCTAATTTTGCCAATTTGATTACGGTAAGAGTTCATACAGACAAAAAAACTCATGTTGTGGCGGGGACTTTATTCGGTCATCAAGAAGGACGTATTGTTATGATCGATGGATACCGAGTCGATGTGGATCCACAAGGATGGTTAATTGTCGGTCTTCATTTGAATCGTCCAGGCATCATCGGACATGTTGGCACGATTTTGGGAAGCGATGGAATTAATATTCATAGTATGCAAGTGGGGCGTACTGAGGAAAAAGGAACAAATATTATGGTTATGGGTGTAGACTCCGATGTTCCAGCAGCCGTTATGTTAAAGATAAAAGCAGTGGATGGAATATTGGGGGCGAAAATGATTAATTTTTGTGTAGTATAGGAGGAAAAAAATTATGGCAATTGTAAAACCTTTTTGTGGACTAAGACCGGTACCAGAACTGGCAGATAAAGTTGTTTCTTTGCCCTATGATGTAATGGATTCGAATGAGGCAAGAGCGATTACCACAAAAAATGAATATAGTTTTTTGCGTGTTACAAAATCCGAGGTAGATCTTGCGCCTGACGTTAGTCCATATTCGGAAGTCGTATATGAAAAGGCGGCTGAAAATCTTAAAGATTTTATTGCAAAAGGTGTTTTGGTGCAAGATGAAAAACCGTGTTTTTACATTTACAAACAACAGATGGGCTCTCACAATCAGGTAGGATTAGTGGCTGCTTTATCGGTAGAAGAATATAAAAATAACATTATTAAGAAACATGAATTAACTCGCCCAGATAAAGAGCAAGATCGAGTGAATAATATAATGGCGACAGAGGCTCAAACAGGAGCGGTATTTGTTACTTACAAAGCAGATGATCATATTAATGCTGTACTAGCTCAATGTATGACGAAACAGCCAGTTTATGATTTCCAGACAGAGGATGAAATTCGTCATACCTTATATGTTGTGGATGATGCAACTAAGATTAAAGCCATTGAGCAAGCCTTTGCTCGCATTGGGACTTTATACATTGCTGATGGCCATCATCGTTCGGCTGCTGCAGCAAGGGTATATGATACCTATAAAGAAAAAAATCCGGAGCATACAGGCGAAGAGGAATATGCTAAATTCCTTGCTGTAATCATTCCTCATACAATGACGAAGATTATGGATTACAATCGAGTGGTAAAAGATTTAAACGGCTTAACCGAGCAGGAGCTATTAGAAAAAATTCAAGAAAAGTTTACCATTAACCCATGCACTCGAATATCGTGTAAGGCAGAGTACCCTCATTACTTTGGCATGTACATTAACAAGGCCTGGTATAAATTAGTAGCCAATCCAGGTACCTATGATGAGAATGATCCTGTAGATAAGTTAGATGTAAGCATCTTACAAAACAATCTTTTAGCACCTATTCTTGGAATTGGCAATCTTCGGACGGATAAACGTATTGATTTTGTAGGTGGTATTCGCGGTATGGCGGAATTAGAACGGTTAGTAGACAGTGGTGAGTATGCGGTTGCTTTCTCTATGTTCCCAACGTCTACCAAAGAATTAATGGCAATTGCGGATTCAGGACAAATTATGCCACCTAAGTCCACTTGGTTTGAACCAAAACTTAGGGATGCTATTGTAGTACATTTATTAAATGGGAGGAATTAAATTGACTCATCGTGTTTTTAATTTTAATGCGGGTCCAGCGGCATTGCCGATAGAAGTATTAAAACAAGCTCAAGCCGAATTTTTAAACTATCAGGAAACTGGTATGTCTATGCTCGAGACGAGTCATCGTTCCAAAGCCTATGAAGCGGTCAATCGGGAAGCGGAAGCAACGCTAAAAGAACTATTAGGACTCGGTGATAATTACCGAGTTCTATTCCTCCAAGGAGGAGCTAGTACTCAATTTGCGATGATACCGATGAATTTTTTGCCAGCAGGGCGCACTGCAGACTATATCTTAACAGGAGCTTGGTCCGAAAAGGCTCTTAAAGAAGCCAAACTGTTTGGTAGCACACACATAGCGGCGACTACTGCGGAAGACAATTATAAACGTATCCCCCAAAAGGGCGAAATTCAATTAAGTGAAAACCCAGCCTATGTTCATATTACCTCAAACAATACGATTTTTGGTACCCAGTGGCAGGAGTTTCCTTCCTTTGGGAAAGTACCTCTGATTGCCGATATGTCCTCTGATATCTTAAATAGACCTTTTGATGCGGAAAAATTTTCGCTGATTTATGCCGGAGCCCAAAAGAATTTAGGGCCTTCAGGGGTAACAGTTGTTATTGCGCACAAGGAGTTGTTGGAGAATAATCCAAAGGATATCCCTACGATGATGCGTTATGAAACACACGCTAAGAATGATTCCTTGTATAATACACCACCTGCTTTTTCTGTATACATACTCAATTTAGTATTGCAATGGCTAAAAGGACAAGGCGGCTTAGCAGGAATTGAGAAACGCAATGTAGAAAAAGCCAGTCTGATCTATAATGCCATAGATCAAAGTGGCGGTTATTACCGAGGTCATGCGCAAAAAGACAGTCGCTCTTTAATGAATATTACCTTCCGTCTGCCCAGTGAAGAACTGGAAAAAAACTTTGCAAGCCAAGCAGAAAAGGCTGGCCTCATAGGCCTTAAAGGGCACCGTTCAGTTGGTGGATTACGAGCATCCATATACAATGCAATGACAGTAGAAGGCTGCCGTGCATTAGAACAATTTATGTTGAATTTTCAACAAAAAAATGGGTAGACTATAAAAAGAAAAACAAAAAAGCGGGAGTACAGGGTAACCTGTATCCCGCTTTTCATCTATATACAATTTGGCCAAATAATATAAGAATGTTAAGTTGGCATATCTATTTTGGGTTTAGTTTCAGGGGCGGGTGAAGGCGTTATATGAATAGAGATGCCACCAATAGCAGGCGCTAGTGTATTAAAAACAGCCGTATAGATGAGACCAAGTATGCCGGAAGCTAGACCAGCTAGTAATGTAATGAAAGCACCACATAATATGCCAAAGGAACTTCTATCTAGCAGGCCAAAGGTTAGACCAACAAGGCTTCCTGTACATATTCCACCAATAAACATTAAGTAGAACAAAGGTCTGTATTCAAGGCGCATAAGTTTATAATTATACATACTATCACAACCTTTCATCTAGATTTCTATAAGGATTTAAGAGGGGAATTTTAAAAAAATGCAGGAGGAATAGCAAATGTCTAGTGAAATTTTTGATATTGCCATAATTGGCGGAGGTCCGGCGGGATTATCCGCTGCGCTTACTGGAAGAATTCGCAATAAAAGTGTTGCCATATTTGAGCATATGGATTTCAGTCTAAAACTACAAAAAGCCCATATTGTAGATAATTATTTAGGAGTACCCCAAATTACTGGACAAGGGATGATGCAGCAATTTCTGGCTCATTGTTCCGCTCATAACCCAACGATTATTAAAGAAAAAGTCGTTAATATTTTCCCTGGAGAAGGTAGGTTTACCTTGGTATCACCAAAGGCAACTTATCAAGCGCGAAGTGTAATTATTGCTACCGGGGTAGTTGCCACTACTATATTCCAAGGTGAAAAAGAATTTTTAGGGAAGGGTGTAAGTTATTGTGCTACTTGTGATGGCATGATGTATAAGGGGAAAGATGTAGCTGTGATATCTTATACGGCAGAGGGGGAACATGAGGCAGAATATTTAAGCGAATTATGTCGCACTGTATACTACTTACCTCAATATAAGGAAGCACCTACTTTGCGTTCAGGGATCAAATTAGTGAATGAAAAGCCGGAGGCAATTATAGGAGATGTAGTAGTACAAAAACTACAAGTGAATAAAGAAGAATTATCTGTTCATGGCGTATTTATTATTCGGATGTCTGACCCTGTAGAAAATGTACTGCCAGGCCTTGCATTAGAAGGTGAAGTGATTAAAGTGAATCGTGATATGTCAACAAGCATACCAGGAGTTTTTGCAGCAGGGGACTGCACGGGAAAACCATGGCAAATTGCTAAGGCTACTGGTGAGGGCTTGGTAGCGGTATTAAGTGCCATTTCTTATTTGGGAAAGAAAGATAAATAAAGCAATCGACAAGTAAACCATAAGGTTGTATAACCAAAAAGAGGGAAAATAATAGCAATAAGGGCAGTAAAACCAATATGACTGAGCAGTAGAGCAAGTAAAATTATAAGTAGTAAGCTGACTGTTGTAGATAGTCTGGTGGCAGCAGTCAGTTTAGTTATACAGCCATATAGGCTTGCCAGACCCGTGGTATACATAGCAGCCGCGAAGATAAAAATATAAGCCATATGGTGTAGTGTATGCTGAGACTCAGCGATATAGAGCATCGGTATTTCATAATCTAAGGATAAGGGATAGTGAACGAGAACGACTACTGTAATCAGACCTGCTAGTGACAATAATAAGATACTGCCAGCAATGCTGCCAGCAATACGGATAGAACGCTCAGAAATGCGGGATCCTAAAGGTGCTAATAGAGTGGCACTCATCACCAGGTTATAGGAAAGATAAAGTAGGCTAGAAATCAGCCAGTTTGAAGCAGGCAAATTTGCTACTCCAGGTGGTGCTTGGGCGAGTGCTATATCCCATTCGTGATAAGAGAGTGAGTAAATTCCAATGTAGATTGTGATAATGGCTAGTAGTGGAGTGATAATAAGATTAGCATTCGTTATTCCAGTAAGTCCGTATAGGGTTGTAATGGCGAGACAAAGGGCCATAAGACTTGCTCCGAGGCTATAAGATATAGTCAGAGTATCTCGGAATAAGGTGCCAGCCGCTGCTAGCATAATGGTAAGTACACCGAAGAGAAAAACTGTTACGAAAAGATCTAATGCGGTACCAATTTTCTTGCCGCAGACATAATATAATATATGATGATAACTTGTAGCTCTGATTGAGTAACTGATTTCCAAAAGTGTACTGCCCAGCAACGCGAACAAACAGCATGTTACTAATAAACCTACTAATCCCATATTGCCATAAACAACAAAAAACTGGGTGAGCTCTTGCCCAGAGGCAAAGCCAGCACCCATGATAGTACCAGCATAGGTAGCCGAAATCCTAGCGATCCGCATGAGTTGATGAGAGGACATTGCATCACTCCTTCAGTTCCAATACCGTTTTACTTTTTCATATGTAAAAAAGTGGGATATTATGCAGGAAATATAAAAAAAGCATGGAATTTCAATATGTAGATGAAGAAAAGTTATGTTGTAGGGGTCTATCTTATAATAGTGAGCTGTTTGTGTAGGTGAGTAGTGAAAAATGCTGTAAGAGGAGTTTGCCACAGATGAAAAAAGACGTTCGCTATCGTGTAGCAGAGATAATAGATAAGGGGTTACTGCACGGCGTTTTAGTCATTAATAATGAATTTAAATCTGTATTTATAAATGATGCATTGTGCAATATGTGGCATATCAGTGAAGAAGAGTTTATCAATAAATCAATACTAGACATTTTTTATAATGGTAATAAGAAAAAGAGTTGTGGTAGCTACCAAGGGCCTTTAATTGAGACAATGGATACTGGAGAGCAATTTAGTGCTTGCGAGGTGTATTTAAATATGCCTAGCCAAGAGGGGAAATGGTTTTTAGTAAGTACCTTTTTATTGCGAGATGAGAATGGTCTGCCTGAGTTTGCTGTAGGAAATTATATTATGATAGACAAATTTAAAATGTTTGAAAATAAATTAAATGTCGTGAATATGAATATTATAAAGGCATTTTGTAAAGCCATTGGCGTAAGAGATCTGTATACTATGCAGCATAGTGAAAATGTTGCTGCTCTCATTGTTGGATTAACAGAATATATGAAGCTTCCTGCAAGTGAAGTCACTATGGCATATTTAGCAGGCATAGTACATGATGTAGGTAAAATTGGAATTTCAGAAGAGATTCTAAATAAGCCAAGTCGCCTAACGGATGTAGAATATGAAGTAATTAAGCGCCATCCAAGTAAAGGCGCAGATATTTTGAAGGAAGTAGAGGAATTTGCCACCTTGGCAGAGATTGTGCGTCATCATCACGAACGATACGATGGAAAAGGGTATCCGAGTGGCCTACAGGGGGAAAACATTCCATGGATTAGCCGTATGCTGACCATTTGTGATGCATATGATGCTATGACTAGCTTACGATGTTATTGTGAACCTCATAGTGTGGAAGAAGCTCTAATCGAGATTGAAAGTTGTGCAGGTAAGCAATTTGATCCTAGTATTAGTAATGTTTTCATTGATTTTATTAGAGAGTGCAATGGCGATCTAGGGTTGAACGCTGTTATAAGCACCTAACCATTATTCATTAGAGATGCTTTACAATAAATGGTGAATATTGTAGAATATAATGGTATAAGCTATTTATGTATAAGAGCAGATTTATGCCGTTATGTACCGTATAACAGCGCTTATGCGGGAAAGATACTCTCGTTCCTGAATAGCAGGCGGGAGTTTTTTGTTATTATTTATGTATCATCCCAAAAGGGAAATGTACATTCCAAACAATCTATGTTAAAAAACGATAGAGTTTTCTTAGTATAAATAGGAGGGTTTAAAGCATGCTTGATATTAAATTTGTCAGGGACAATACAGAAGAAGTACAACAAGCCTTAGTAAAGCGCGGCATGAATCTCAGTTTAGATGAGTTCTTAGTTTTGGAAAAAGAGCGTCGTGAATTGTTAGGTCAGGTAGAGGCACTTAAAAATAAACGAAACACTGTATCTCTTGAAATTAGTCGTCTTAAAAAGGCCAAGGAAGATGCGGAAAGTTTAGTATCCCAAATGCGTTTAGTCGGCGATCAGATCGGTGAATTCGATGGTAAGGTTAAGGAAGTAGAGGGAAAACTGCAAGCTATTATTATGAACATCCCTAATATACCTCATCATTCAGTACCTATTGGAAAGGATGAGCAGGACAATATCGAGGTGCGTAATTGGGGAACTCCTACTACGTTTGAAAAACCGCCACTGGCTCACTGGGAAATTGGCGAGAAACTCAATATTCTTGATTTTGAACGGGGTGGCAAAGTCACTGGAACACGATTCACTTTTTATCGGGGACTAGGAGCTCGGTTAGAACGTTCTCTGATTAATTTTATGCTTGATATTCACACTGGTGAGCACGGCTATACGGAATTTTTCCCTCCATTTATTGCAAATAAAGAGAGTATGACAGGAACCGGGCAATTGCCTAAGTTTAGTGAAGATATGTTTAAGTTGGAGGGACTCGATTATTATTTGATTCCTACTGCAGAAGTACCAATCACTAATTATCATCGAGGAGAAATCTTAGATGTCAAAGATTTACCTTTATATTATACGGCTTATAGTGCCTGTTTCCGTGCCGAAGCAGGAGCTGCTGGCCGGGATACTCGTGGTTTAATTCGTCAGCATCAGTTTAATAAAGTAGAGATGGTGAAGTTGACTTTACCGGAGAACTCTTATGATGAGCTAGAAAAGTTGACTCGTAATGCAGAACGTATCTTGGAATTGCTAGGATTGCCTTATCGTACAGTCGCCTTATGTAGTGGTGATATGGGTTTCTCTTCTGCGAAAACCTACGATATTGAAGTATGGTTGCCTAGTTTTAATACCTACCGAGAAATTTCATCCTGTTCGAATTTTGAGGATTTCCAAGGCCGTCGCGCTGATATAAAATTCCGCCGTGAGGCTAAAGGAAAACCAGAATTTGTACATACGTTAAATGGCTCAGGCCTAGCGATTGGCCGCACTGTAGCCGCTATTTTGGAAAACAACCAACAACCTGATGGCTCTGTTATTGTACCTGAAGTACTGCGTTCTTATATGGGCGTTGATGTAATTAAATAGTCAATCATCAGGATGAGGGTTCTGATTACAAAGAGACTTGGTAAATGCCAAGTCTCTTTGTAGAATCAGAGAGTAGATGTTTTTTAGGTAGTCCGCACAGTATCTATATTATTAACGCTCCGCCATTTCATTTAACCTATGCTTATAATAAAATAGATACTGAGCTTAGGCTAATAGGTGAAGGTAGCCTTCCCGATTTTCTTATATAGAGGAGGAATCGTTATGATCAAAGCCGTTATTTTTGATATGGATGGTGTCATTATCGATAGTGAGCCATTGCACTATAAGATTTTTATGAATTATACAAAAACTAAATTTGGATTTACCATTTCCGATGAAGAATATGATACTTTCATAGGTACTACAAATCTTCATATGTTCTCCAAACTTAAAGAAAAGTACAAAATTGAAGGTGATATCAATACTTTGCTTCAAGAGTATGAAGATAAATGCGTTGAATTTTTACTGTCGGAAAAAGATGAAAAGCCCATCTCTGGCGTTGATATCTTAGTGAAAAAGCTCTACGAGGAAAACATCAAATTAGCCTTGGCTTCTTCCTCACCTAAGAAACAAATTCATATTGTTTTGGATATGTTCTCATTAAGCGATTGTTTTGCCGAAAAGGTTAGCGGACAAGAAGTTGAAAAGGGTAAACCTGCTCCTGACATCTTTTTGCGGGCAGCTGAATTATTAGGCGTTCTCCCGGAGGAATGTTTGGTTTTTGAGGATTCTAGAAATGGAGTTCTAGCAGCTAAAACAGCTGGTATGAAGTGTATTGCTTTTTATAATCCGAATTCAGGGAAGCAAGATTTGTCTTATGCAGACAAAATTATCAAAAGTTTTGATGAAGTCAACAATGATGTTTCTTTTGTAAAAGAATTTTAACAAAAAAGATAAACTTTCTTAGTAAGGATTTGCTAAGAAAGTTTATCTTTTTTTGCGGAATCAGAAAGTATAACACTTCCTTGATTCCAAGTAAGAACGACTAAGGCTTCTACCTGCGTCTGAGGACTTGGCCTAAGCCAAGTCTTTTCTTATATTTGTGTTTTTATTAGAAAACTTGAAGAATTAGATCCTAACTTCAAAATTGCCTTTGATTTTAGAAGAGGAAGCTGTTTTCTTATTTTTTACCATAGCGACAGATAAGGGGGGAGTAGCAGTATCCTCAGCAGAATTCATTAGGTCTAAGAGTTCTTTCTCGTTACTTTCTGAATAATCAAGGATAGTGCGTTCCTTCTTTTTCTTGTTGTTCCACAAATGAAGAGCTACAAAAGATAAAGCAAAAAGTAGAACAAGGGTAAAAACCAATCCAAAGCCAAAAACCGATGTTGGTTTATTCTTAGGGGCTGGTGTAATATCCGATGCTGCAGTAGTTGCAGTTGTGGTTTCATTATAAGTGCCTAAAAGTGGTGGAGCAGTTGTAGTTTGGTTCGGAGGGGAGGCTGCTTTTTCCATAGTAGATGCTTTCGTTGGGGAACTTTGTGGTATCCCATCTACCTTTTTAGCATCCTGGGCTGCTTTCGTAGTTTCTGATTTCGCTGGGCTTGTAGAAGTAGCAGGAGAAGTTGCTGTATCACCCCCAATAATTGATGAAGGTTTTACCTCCATAGTAGGGGGAGTGGGGGGGATAGGTTTTGTTGGTGGAGTTGGGGTTTGCATAGATAAAACTCCTTTATGTAGGAATAATGTAGTATCTTGGCGAAGTATAGATCTTGTAATTACGAGTATAGCAAAAGTTTTTATATAAAGATAGAGCCGGATATAAAGAGGGGGAATTATTTTGCACCTGAAGTTGAGCAATAGCGTTGCCAAAAAAATTGCAACGTTACTCTATGATATAAGTGGCCTTCCTGTAACAATTTGGGATACTAAAGATAGAATTCTCGCTAAGACAGAAACTTGTAGCACTCTGTCTCAAAATAATTTAAGGTGCAAATCCCATACGCTAGATAGTGAAAAGGAACAAATTAATAGTTCTAATAGTAGGACTATAGAGAGAATAATCCTTCGGATCGAGGAAACGGTAATCGGTAAAATTGCCGTTGAGGGTCCAAGTCAAATTGCTAATGTAGTAGCTAGACTTGCAGCGGAATTTATTATGATTTTAGTGCAAGAAAGGGATTCCAATATGTCAGCTGATGTTAATGATGTCAATAAGATCAGAAATCAGCTTCCCATTTGGGCTAAAATATTTGAGGGCAGTGGCGAAGCAATTTCTATTACCGACAGAGAAAATCGCTTTGTTGCCGTAAACCAAGCTTTTTCTAACATTACGGGCTATGCCGCTGAAGAGATAATCGGAAAGCAACCTAGTATTTTAAAATCAGGTCGTCATGATAGTATTTTCTATCAAAATATGTGGGCTTCAATTAATCAAACCAGTTGCTGGCAAGGGGAGATATGGGAAAAACGCAAAGATGGAGCAATCTACTTAAAATGGTTAAGAATTGACCTAATAAAGGATAGTAAGGGTAATCTTATAAATTATTTAGCTACATTTACAGATATTAGCGAAAAAAAAGCGGCAGAGGAACGGATACATTATCTTGATAGGCATGATACCTTAACTGGGCTGCCGAATCGAAAAATGTTAGAAAAACAATTACTAACTGACATTGAACATGCTAAGCATAGCAACAAACGTGTAGGCGTTATTTCAATGGATTTAGATCGATTTAAAAATATCAATGATTCTTTAGGTCATCAAATTGGTGATGAATTCTTAAAGCAAATAGCCCTTCGGTTACAGACATTTTCTAAAAAGACAAGTATTACAGTGCGGTTTGGTGGTGATGCTTTCATCATTATTTTGCCGATTATTTCGCGGAAAGAGGAAATTGTTGCTCTGATCCGTGAAATCGTGCGTGTTATTGAAAAACCCCTTATCCATGGTGATTTAGAGTTAATGATGACAGCTAGCATTGGTATTAGCATATTCCCCGATGATGGGGATACCCCCGAGGTTTTGATCCGAAATGCGGACACGGCAATGCACAAGGTAAAAGACAATGGGCGCAATGGTTATGAATTTTTTGAGGCCAATATGAATGAATATGCATCGGAGCGTCTTATGCTCGAAAATAATCTGCGGCGAGCCTTAGATCGGGAAGAATTTGTTTTATTTTATCAACCACAGTTTGATAGTAAAACAGAAAAAGTGATTGGGGTAGAAGCGTTAATTCGGTGGAGGCTCTCTAATGGAGAAATCGTTTCTCCAGCAGAGTTTATCCCTATTTTAGAAGAAACAGGTCTTATCATCCCAGTTGGTGAGTGGATCTTATTAGAGGCTTGTAGGCAACACGGGCGATGGATTGAAATGGGGCTACCTCCCATTCCAATGTCAGTAAATATATCTGCTATTCAATTTCATGATTCGGACTTTTTAAATATGCTTGGAGATGTTATAAGAAAAAGTGGTATAGAGCCAAAGTATTTGGATTTAGAAGTAACGGAAAGTGTTGTAATGAGGCAACTGGAGGTTGTAATTAAGCAATTAGAAAGTATTAAGGCCATGGGAATTAGCTTATCGCTAGATGATTTTGGTACAGGCTTTTCAAGCCTTAGCTACTTGCGTTACTTTCCTTTAGATCGACTGAAAATAGATCAATCTTTTGTGCGGGGATTGGCGGTAGCTTCGGTGAATAAGGCAATTATTGAATCGGTGGTTGCTCTTGGGAAAAGTTTAAAAATAAAAACCATAGCAGAAGGTGTAGAAACAAAGGAAGAATTGGATTTCTTGCGTAAACTGCAATGTGATGAAATACAGGGATATTACTTTTCAAGGCCTTTGCCGAGTGAAGAGTTTGTCAAATGGTTTAAAACGAGATAAATATAAAACCCCTATACTATCAAATAGTATAGGGGTTAATTAACAAAAGATGGTTAGCTATTAAAGTCATAATGGCTAGGGCGGCAGGACTCGAACCTGCGGATGCGGGAATCAGAATCCCGTGCCTTACCAGCTTGGCGACGCCCCAATAAAAATCACATATGTAATTATATACTATATCTTTTTAAATAGCAAATTCATTTTCATGGCACCTTTTAATTCTTTTAGTATGCAGGGTGATAAGCTAAATTGTGGCTAAATTCCATTAATATTGACATAAATTAAAAACGCTGATAAAATTTGTTCGTAGAGTAAATAGACTTAGGCAATGATGCCTTCGCACCTAGTGCGAAGGCATTTTTTACGGAATCAGAAAGTATAACACTTTCTTGATTCCAAGTAAGAACGACTAAGGCTTCTGCCTGCGTCCGAGGACTTGGCACAAGCTAAGTCTTTTCTTATAAAAAGATACAGATAAAGCTGTATTAGCACTGAATCATGGCACGAGAGAAGTTATTATCGGCGGTGATGTGTCAATCGGGCAGGAGAATCCTTCAAACAAATAGAATTACTAGTGGAACAAGTAACGAATCAAGTTCATGAAATTACTGCCTCTATTCAACAAATGACTGGAAGCAACGAAAAGATAGTGAATGCAGTACAAGATATGAATGAAATTACGAAAACTACGTCTAGAGAAACCCAAAGCATATCTGCTGCAACAGAAGAACAATCTGCCTCCATGCAAGAGATTGCCTCTTCTAGTCATGCGTTAGCAAATATGGCAGAAGAATTACAAAAAACAATTAGAAACTTTTCAATATAGGATAAAGCAAAAGTCATATAATTACCCCCCGACCATAGGCACGGGGGGTAATTATATGAAAAGGAAGCCTATCAGTAGATGGGCTAATAGATAGCAGGAGAGTAGCATGAGATTATTTATTGCTGAAAAACCGAGTATGGCAGCAGAACTTGCAAAATGTCTACCCGGTCCGTTATTTCGTAAAGATGGATATATCGAAACGGGTGGTGGGGTAGTTACGTGGGTATTTGGTCACATTCTCCGCCAAGCTGAACCAGGGGAATATGATGAGAAGTATAAAAAGTGGCGAGCTGCTGATTTGCCAATTATCCCCACAGAATGGAAGCTGCTAGTGGCAGATTCTTGTATGAAGCAGTTTATGATTATTAAAACATTAATCGCTAAAGCATCTGAGATCGTTCATGCAGGTGACCCTGATAGAGAAGGGCAGCTATTAGTTGATGAAGTACTTCACTATACTCAAAATGAAAAACCTGTCATGCGAATCCTAGTGAATGCATTAGATGAGAAAAGTATAAAAAAGGCTCTGTCCGATCTAAGAAATAATAAAGATTTTTATAATTTGAACCAGTCTGCACTCGCCCGTTCTCGTGCGGATTGGCTTGTTGGTATGAATCTTTCTCGTGCCTTTACCCTAGCTGCCCAAAGCGCAGGGCATGAGGTTACACTGCCCATTGGGCGAGTTAAGACTCCTACCCTTGCCCTTGTTGTGCGGCGGGAAAGAGAAATAAAAGAGTTTAAGAATGCAGATTATTATTTAATCCGAGCAGATATAAAGCATGAAAATGGTTCTTTTAAGGCATTATGGAAACCACAAGAGGAACAACAGGGGCGAGACTCTGAAGGACGTTTAATTGATCCTTTAATTGCCAAAGCGTTAATTAAAAAACTAGAAGATTCCAAAGAACAAGCTTTGGTTGTTTCCTGTGATACAAATGAGAAGAAGGAACCACAGCGACTGCCTTTTTCCTTATCTGCTCTTCAGGTTATGGCAGGGAAAAAACATGGGTATGATCCACAAGCAGTCTTAACCGGTGCCCAAGCTCTATATGAAAAAAAATTAACATCGTACCCTCGCTCTGATTGTGATTTTTTACCTGAATCACAACAAGCGGATGCCGCTGTCATCCTCGCGAATTTGAGTGGTAGTCAGCATAGTGATCTGATTAAATGGTCAGAAAAAGCGGATATCTCAATAAAAAGTCGTGCTTGGAATGATAAGAAAATTACCGCCCATCATGCGATTATTCCTACGGAAGTACCCTGTAAGATCAATGCATTACCAGAAGTTGAGCGAAATCTCTATCTTCTTATTGCACAAGCCTACATAGCCCAGTTTTACCCTGTCCACGTTTATAATCAAACAAGAGCAGAAATCGAACATGCAGATGAAACATTTATTGCTAACGGCAGGGTTATTGTAACTATGGGCTGGAAGGAACTCTATGGTGGCGAAAGTAAAGAAGATGAGGATGAGGATAATAAAACGTTACCTGCAATGAAAAAAGGTGATACCGCAGAATTTATTGGTGTCACTGCTGAGAAGAAGACAACCAAACCGCCAATCCGATTTACTTCTAGTACACTACTGCAAGCTATGAAGGAAATTCACAAATACGTGAAAAATCCAGAACTCAAAAAGCATCTTAAAGATGTTTCTGGAATTGGGACAGAAGCTACTCGTGCTTCCATTATAAAGGAATTAACAGTACGGTCCTTTATAGAGGAGAAGAAGAAGTATCTGTATCCTACCGAGGCGGCCTATCTGCTGATTGATACCTTGCCTGAGGAATTGACCTATCCAGATTCCACAGCGATCTGGGAGATCATTTTTAATCGTATGGTAGACGGTAAGGCTGAGCTAAATAGTTTTATTGATCAACAAACGAATTTTATTACAACTTTGTGCCAAAAAGCAAAGGAAATTCCAATAAAAAATTACGATAGTAATGCGAAACTATGTCCACGATGCAAAAAAGGTGTGCTGAAATTACGTAATGGTAAGAATGGAGCGTTCTGGGGTTGCACTAGATTTCCAGAATGCCGAGGAACTTGCAATGACAAAGATGGGCAACCTGAGTTTGGATAATAGCCTTCAAGAAAAGGCAACACCTCTCTATTACCTACAAAATGTGCAACTATTAATATGAAAAGCTGTCGAAAGAGGCAGGATTTTAACTCTAAATTGTAGTAATATAGTAAATGTTGCTAAATGCATAAAAATACAAATTCTTTTACTATATAGCTTTTGAAAGCTGTATAGGGAGGTTATCATGAAAAAAGCTAAAGTCCTATTGGTTGATGATGATGGAATTGCCCTATTGGTACATAAGAAGATGTTGGAGGGATATTCTCATGTCATAACAGCAACGAATGCAAATGATGCCTTAGAATTGATAAAGAAGGATCCGTCGATTGCTGTAATTGTATCTGATCAGTACATGCCTGAAATGAATGGGATTGAACTATTACAAGTTGTACGCACAATGGCACCTGCTATGGTTCGTATTATGATTACCGGCTTTGCAGATTTAGATGTTGCAATGCAGGCAGTAAATATGGGCAATGTTTTTCGTTTTTTAATGAAACCTTGTTGCAAGGAAGATTTGGTGCTAGCGGTATCGGACGGGATTGATAAATACTGGAAGATAACTGGGGGGGCGTTAGAACACGAAGTACTAACCGAACAGTTGACAGAGAGAGAACGAGAGGTTCTCATCATGTTAGGTAACGGCTTTACAAGCGGAGAGATTTCTTTGGCTATGGGAATTACCATTGGTACTGTTAAAACACATGTAAACCATATTTTTGGTAAGTTAGAGGTTAACAGCAGAATTAAAGCGGTAGCCCGAGCAAAAAAAATTGGCATTATATAAAAGAAAGTTATTTTGTTTTGGGGGATATCTATATAAAGATGTTCCCATTTTTATTTTGATATCTATATCCTTTGGATGATGTAATTTTGAAATAATTAATCTATATTAAGAGTAAAAATGATTTTGGAGAGACGTATGAATGTAGAGCTTACATTACTATTTTTGCTGTCGGGAGCCTCTTTTTCGATTTCATATTATATTTGGCGAAACCAATTTGTATATGGATTATGGTTGTTTTGGAGTATAACCTTCTTAGGGCTTATGTTAGATGTCATTGGAGTTTTTATATATAAAGGCTGGGATAGTGCAATGATAAGCATAGTTGCAGCATTTCTATATATAGTAGTTACTAGCGTTCTTTCTTTTAAGTTTGTTGCCGTAGTACCAACAGCTAAAAACATAATATTTGAAAATATGGGAGAGGGCGTAGTTGTACTTGATACTAAAAATCGGATACTCGACATAAATCATAGGCTGGAAAAGATAGTAAACATTAAAAAAAGTGATATAGTGGGAATTCCAGTGGAAAAGGTAACATCTGAATGGCTGAAACAAGCTATTCAAGGTGATGGCCCTGTGCGTTATTCTATTACGCTGCAGCTTGGAGATGTCTATTATGAGGTTAATTCTAAGTTATTAGAGCATGAGGGGAAGGTAGTTGGCAGGGTTGTTGTATTATCGAATATTACAAGTCGTATTTTGGCGGAACAACGCCTAGGACAGTTGTTGCAATCAGAAGAAAAACTACTGCAGACTGAAGTGCTAGCTCATATGATGTTTAATCATCATCAAGCTTTGATGATGATAATTGAAAGTAAGACAGGGCATATACTGGAGGCTAACAAAGCGGCAGAAAACTTTTATCAAATTCCTTTAGTTGGACGCTTAACCTCCGAATTGCTTGAGGTACCTAACAAAGTACTAGAGCAGGAAGTAGAACAATATGCTAAGGTTGGAGAGTATCAGTTTACGACACGGCATAGGCTCGCATCCGGTGAAGTAAAAGATTTATCGGTACATCTGACAACAAAGGTAGTTGGCGAGATGATATTATCCTTTTCAATTTCGGAAGATATTACGGAAAAACTGCAATTGGAGAAAGCGTTGCGAGAAGCCAAAGAAAAAGCAGAAAATGCAAACCAGGCGAAGGATAATTTTTTGGCGATTATTAGTCATGAACTTCGTACTCCGATGAATGGTATCTTAGGTATGGCAAAACTGGTATTGGGAACGAAATTACAACCTGACCAGCGGGAAAGTTTAGAATTGGTACTGGTTTCGGGAGAAAAACTATTAGGTTTGTTAAATGATTTATTGGATTTAGCGAAAATAAAAGATGGGAAGCTAGAACTGGAATGTATTTATTTTTCATTGCAGGATATGATGAATGAATTCGGTAGGCTTATAAAGATAAAATCACGAAAAAAGGGTCTACAGTGTATGATCCATATTGAGGATGACGTACCAACAGGATTGTATGGTGATCCTAGGCGTTTACAGCAAGTTTTAATGAATCTAGCAGATAATGCAGTCAAATTTACGAAAAGTGGATTAATTGCCATTACTGTTAATGTAAAGCAACGGCTTGATGGGACGATAAAACTCTTGTTTACTGTACGGGATACGGGGATCGGTATTCCTCAGGACAAGATTAATGTTATTTTTCATAAGTTTACACAGGTTGATTCATCGACCACACGTAAATATGGTGGTACTGGTTTAGGGCTTAGCATTGTAAAACATTTAGTAGAAAGTATGGATGGGGCGGTATGGGTAGAGAGTAGCTTAGGAAAAGGCAGTTCTTTTTATTTCACTATTGACTTTGCCGTTTCTAAGAATATCCCTGATAACAGCCTCTTAGAACTGGGTTCTCAGGAGAGCAATAAAGAACATAAAAATATTGAACCACTGAAGATTCTATTAGTTGAAGATGAATTTATTAACCAAAAAGTGGCTATAAAAATGTTATCAAATCAAGGCCATATAGTTACCTTAGCGAGTAATGGGCGTCAAGGGGTAGAACTATTTTCTGTAGAGCACTTTGATGTAATTTTTATGGATATACAAATGCCGGAAATGGATGGAATCCAAGCAACCGCAGCGATTCGTGAAGTAGAAAAAAGGGCCGGTGGTACTAAACATATTCCTATTGTAGCTATGACGGCTTATGCCATGAAAGGGGATCGGGAGCGTATGCTAGCTGCAGGATTGGATGAATATGTAAGTAAACCCCTAGATTTTGATTTACTTACTTCCATATTAACAAAAATCGATCAAGAGAGGTATGGTAGCGGGGTGAAGGATGATATAACGAACTCAACTGAGGACGAAGATGTCTTGAATAGTGGCTATCTGGAGCAACTCATGACTTTATGCATGGATGACGTAGAAACAGTTAGGGCTGTTATTAGTTGCTTTCTAGATAATGGCGCCCAATATATGGAAAACATAGAAAAAGCAGTAACGGAAAAGGATGCAATACAATTAAAATTGAGTGCTCATCGATTAAAAGGCGCAGCAACTTATTTTGGCAATCAGACAGTGGTAGATTGTGCTGCTCAGCTAGAGAAGATGGGAAATGACAAACAACTAGCAGAAATTGAAATGGTTTTTGAGCAGCTTCAAAAAGCTACAGAAGAATTAAAATTAGGGTTAAAAGAGGCTTGGGATGTTTTAAATCAAAAAATATAAAAGAAACACACGGTAAAACCGTGTGTTTCTTTTTATATTAGATTGTTAGTGCTGTATTGGATCTCCTGAGAAGACCTTTAGAATTTCAAAATTAAGTTTTTGTGTTTCCAATATAGCAGTTACTTTTGCGTCAATATGCTGTAGGGTAATAATGAGATCATCTTGATTGTCCGTGGCAAGAAGGTCAATGGTTGCATGTATCTTCTTTAGTTCCCCTGAAGTGAGTTCTTCTAGATTGTGTAGACGCCGGTCAATGTTCTCCATTGTTGTGAGTAATTTGTTTAATGTTTCTTCTTTCATGTGATCCACCCTGTCTTTATCAAGTCTTAATCTTGTACATTAGCTGGAAATTAGTATTTTTGTCGATTTATTGTACATTTTTTATGCTCCAACGTCAATAATTATTCGAATCTAAAAGGGAATAAAGTAAAGGATGTAGCTGAAGTAAGCTCTAGCCACGTCAAATATTTTTTACGGAATCAGAAAGTATAACACTTTCTTGATTCCAAGTAAGAACGACTAAGGCTTCTGCCTGCGTTTGTGGACTTGGCCTAAACCAAGTCTTATCTTATGTCTTTTGGATCCAGGATTGCAATAGCTCCTTCTTCACCAGTACGAATTCGAATGGCATTTTCAATAGGGTAAATAAAGATTTTTCCATCTCCGATTTTACCCGTAGAACACACTCTTTTTACTGTTGCGACTACCTTTTCGACAGGGACCTCACATACTACGATTTCTATTTTGATGCCAGCTAAAAGGTTAATATTATATTCCTTACCCCGATATATTTCCGTATGACCTTTCTGTAAACCGCAGCCAAAGACTTGACTCACAGTCATACCGGTAACGCCAATGGTATTTAATGCCTCTTTTAATTCTTCCAATTTACCAGGACGAGTGACTATGTCAATTTTGGTCATTTTCATTCATTATTACCACCTTTTTATAATAAGTTATGGTTTTGGTGGCCAGATTCCCCAATTTAGGTTTGTCAATTCTCGCGCAGGGTCTTCATTGCCGGAGAAAGCAAGAGGAGATCCGGCTGTTAGATCTTGATAAATGTAGCCTCGTTCACCATGTTCTGTAAGATCAAGCCCTACAGATTCCTGATCGGCATCAACACGTATTAGGGCAAGAGCGCTGACGATTTTGAGGATAATATAGGTTGCGGCTGCTGCGAAGAGTAAACTCGCTCCAATGCCGATTAATTGTATAGTTAATTGATGAGTGTTGCCAAGAAAGAAGCCGTCTGCTCCTGCTGGGTTTATCGCTTTCGAAGCAAATAAGCCAGTAGCAAAAGTTCCCCAAATGCCGCCAATGCCATGGACGCCAAAAACGTCAAGAGAGTCGTCGTAACTAAATTTTGCCTTTAAGCGGCTAACGGATAAGAAACATAAAACGCCTGATATACCTCCAATAAAAGCGGCGGGCAGCACATCGACGAACCCTGCTGCAGGTGTAATAGATACTAGCCCGGCGACGCCACCACTGACGGCACCTAAAACAGTTGGTTTACCATGATACAGCCATTCGGTCATCACCCAAGTTAAGGTGGCTGCTGCACCTGCAGCGTGGGTAGTAACAAAAGCATGTACCGCCAAACCATTGGCACCGAAGGCACTGCCTGCATTAAAACCTAACCAACCAAACCATAGTAAGGAGGCGCCGAGAACGGTCATAGGAAGGTGGTGGGGGAGAATAACCTCAGTATTATAATCCTTACGTTTTCCGATAAAGATCGCAATGATAAGTCCGGATATACCTGATAAGATTTCGATCACCGTACCACCAGCGAAATCTAGGAGCCCCATTTCTCGTAGCCAGCCACCTGTGCCCCATACCCAATGAGCAAAAGGATCGTAAACAAAGGTGGCCCACAGGAGAGTGAAAAGAATAAAAGCGGGGAATTTCATCCTTTCGGCAAAGGCACCACTGATTACAGCTGGGGTAATAATAGCAAACATAGCCTGGAAAATCATAAAAGCCATATGTGGGACCGTCGCTGCATAGTCCGTATTCGGCACTTGTCCGACAGTAGCGAGACCTAGCCAGGAAAAACTTCCAATTAAGTGGTTTACATCAGGGCCAAAGGCTAAGGTATAACCAAATAATATCCATTGAACTGAAATTAGGCCAATTAGAAAAAAACTTTGCATAATGATACTCAATACATTTTTAGCCCTCACCATACCGCCATAAAATAATGCTAGGCCAGGCGTCATCAACATAACTAGTGCGGCGCATGTTAATAAAAAAGCAGTGTCACCCGTGTCGATTTTGGGAAATTCACTAGATACCGAGGCTTCTGCAAAGGCTGTTGTCGTAGTAAACATCATAAAGAGAATATAGGTACCTATTCTAATAATTAGCTGTTTCATGCCATATTCCTCCTGGTTTATAGTAGTAACGTAAAGATAAAATTAAATAAAAAAGGACAAAGGTGTCCTAAGGAGTATTCCTTAGGACACCTTTGTCCTCAATAAGTAGACAATATTCTGCGGTGTACGCAAAACGTTGTCTACTTGTTTACTATAAAAGTTATAAATAGAATATAGCAGGATTTTAAGAGCGTGTCAATTAGATGAAGAAAGAATATATTGTAAGGTTAATGTAATCCTAATAGAGAGAATCTAATTTTTGACTTAAGAAAAGACTTGGCTTGTGCCAAGTCCTCGGACGCAGGCAAAAGCCTTAGTCGTTCTTACTTGGAATCAAGAAAGTGTTATACTTTCTGATTCCGTAAAAAAGAACCTGACAGCTAAAACTGTCAGGTTCAAAAGGAGGATTATCGTTATGATAGAAAATGCTAGTAAAACAATGTTAGGATTTGATCTCTTGAGGATCGATGATCGCAATATCCCCTTCTTCGCCAGTGCGAATTCGAACGGCATTTTCGATTGGGTAAACAAAAATTTTGCCATCCCCGATTTTTCCTGTACGACATACTTTTTTGATCGTTTCTACTACTGTTGTTACAGGTACTTCGCATACGACTATTTCAACTTTGATGCCAGCTAAAAGATTAATGTTATATTCTTTGCCGCGATACACTTCCGTATGGCCTTTTTGTAATCCGCAACCAAACACTTGGCTGACTGTCATACCTGTAACGCCAATAGCTGCTAAAGCTTCTTTCAACTCTTCAAGCTTTCCAGGACGAGTCACAACATCAATTTTGGTTATTTTCTGCATGTCACTTTACCACCTTTCCGATTCATTATTTAGAATGTGACGCTTGTAGAATAGGGTTTGCTAGTGATTCTTTTGATTGATCAACAGCAAGAGAGAAGGCTAAAGAAGAACCAGCGGTTAAATCTTGATAGGTATAACCACGTTCGCCATGTTCGGCGATATCAAGGCCAATATCTTCATGGGTTTCATCAGAGCGAACTTGCATAAAGATACTAATTACTTTTAAAAGAATTAAGGTCATACCAGCTGCAAAAACCCAAGTAACAGCAACACCAATTAATTGAGTAACAACTAAATCTGGGTTGCCGAAGAATAATCCATCAGCACCTGCTGGGTTTATTTCCTTAGAAGCAAATAAGCCAGTAGCTATGGCGCCCCAAGTACCACCAAGGCCATGAACACCAAAAGCATCAAGTGCATCATCATAACCAAGTTTTGCTTTAACTATACTAACGGCACTGAAACAGATGGCGCCACCCGCTAAACCAATAATGATGGCAGGTACTGTACTAACAAAGCCTGCAGCAGGAGTTATGGCGACAAGACCTGCAACACAACCGCTAGCTGCACCTAAGATTGTCGGTTTGCCATTGACTTTCCATTCTGTTAGAACCCAAGAAATCGTGGCTGCAGCTGCTGCAACATGAGTAACAACAAAAGCACTAGCTGCAAGACCATTGGCGGATAATGCACTGCCTGCATTAAAACCGAACCAACCAAACCAAAGAAGAGAAGCGCCGATAAGAGTCATTGGCAGATGATGTGGCAACATAATTTCCGTGCCGTATCCTTTGCGTTTGCCAATAAATAAAGCAACTACCAAACCAGAGATACCTGAAGAAATATGAACTACAGTACCGCCAGCAAAATCTAGAACTCCCATTTCACGCATCCAACCACCTACGCCCCACACCCAGTGAGCTAGAGGATCATAAACAAAGGTGGCCCAAAGAAGAATGAATACAGCAAAAGCTGAGAATCTCATACGTTCTGCGAAGGCGCCAGTAATTAAAGCTGGTGTGATAACGGCAAACATGAGCTGAAAGATCATGAAGGCTAAATGAGGGATAGTAGCTGCGTAATCAGCATTTGCTGTTTGCCCCACATCGTTTAAGCCAAACCAGGCAAAGCTGCCAATAAAGTGATTAATATCAGGCCCAAAGGAAAGTGTATAACCCCAAAGTACCCATTGTACAGAAATAAGTCCAATAATAAAGAAGCTTTGCATAAGAGTGCTGAGTACGTTTTTAGTTCTGACCATACCACCGTAAAATAAGGCTAAACCAGGTGTCATGATCATAACAAGAGCCGCGCTTAATAAAACGAAAGTAGTATCACCTGTGTCAATTTTAGCGACTTCGGCAACCGTTTCTGTTGCTTCAGCGAATACTGTTACAACACTAAGTAACATCATAAGAATAGCAGTACTCATAATAGTAAATAGCTTTTTCATGTTAAAATCCTCCCATTTTTGTTATAGATAATTTGTTTTATATTTCCGAATGGAAAGAAAAAAAGCGCCTAAAGGTAGTAACACCTTTAGGACGCCTTTGTCCTAATAGACAGAAAAACCTCCGCAAAAAAATGCGAAGGCGTCATTGCCTATTAATATAAAATTTATTAACTGAATTATATCAGTACGTAGAGATTGTGTCAATAGAAAAAGATAATAAAAGTATTAAAGGGCGCAGACAAAAGAAAATAAAAAATCCGAACAAAAACTAAATATTTATATATAAAATTCGGAAAAAATAAGTTATAATATTTGTTGGATTCCAAGCAATAAAAATGGTAAAAAGAGTTCTGTAAGAAAAATTTAAAGCAGGTTTATGTATGTATTCTAGTTAAATATAATAATATGAAGGAGTCAATAATGAACAATAACTATGATGTAGCTATTATTGGTGGAGGGCCTTCGGCAATTTTTGCAGCCTATGAGTTAGTAAGTAATAATCCTTCAATTCGTGTAGTTATGATTGAGGAAGGTCATGATATTCACCAAAGGAAGTGCCCTATTTCAGAGAAGAAAGTGACCCATTGTATCGGTTGTAAACCTTGTAATATAATGAGAGGATTTGGTGGGGCAGGTGCTTTTTCTGATGGGAAATATAACTTTACCAGCGAATTTGGAGGCTGGCTTAATGAATATATTTCGGATGCGCAAGTGGAAGAACTAATTGATTATGTAGATTCTATTAATTTGAAATATGGAGCACCAACAGAGTTTTTTACGACTAAGAATAGTATCATTCGTAAAAAAGCCATCGCTCATGATTTACATCTTTTGCAAGCGAAAGTTCGACATTTAGGTACAGAGAATAATTTGGAAATCTTAAAATGCATTAACGAATTACTGAAGGATAAAATTACCATATTATTTAATAAGCATGTAGATGAGTTTAAACAGCAGGGGGAAAGCTTTATCCTTATCCTGCAAGATAGTGATGAGGTTATTGAATGTGATTATTTGATCGCGGCTCCTGGTCGTGCCGGTTCAGAATGGTTTTCTAAAAAGTGTAAGGATATGGGGATGACAATTTCTAGCAATCAAGTAGATGTTGGAGTGAGAGTTGAAATTCCAGCAGAAGTGTTTCAACATGTTACTGATGAGGTATATGAAGCCAAATTAGTATATCGAACGAAACAATATGGGGATTTAGTACGTACTTTCTGTATGAATCCCAAAGGATATGTGGTAGCAGAAAATACAGATGGCATCATTACTGTGAATGGACATAGTTATCGGGACGAAAAATTGCATAGTAAAAATACTAATTTTGCATTATTAGTAAGTAATCGTTTTACCGAGCCTTTTAATGAACCTCATCAGTACGGTAAGCGGATTGCCTCTTTTTCAAACATGTTAGGCGGCGGAGTATTGGTACAACGATTTGGTGATTTGATAAAGGGGCGTAGAACGAATGAACATCGTCTGGCCCAGAGTTTTACTAAACCGACACTTGCTGCAACGCCTGGAGATTTAAGCTTAGTTCTGCCTAAACGTCATTTGGATAATCTAATTGAAATGATTTACGCCTTAGATAAAATTGCCCCAGGTATGGCAAACGATGATACACTACTCTATGGTGTAGAAGTGAAGTTTTATAGTTCTCGTTTGAAATTAACAGAGGAGCTAGAAACACAGATTCCCAATATGTTTGGTATTGGAGACGGAGCTGGCGTAACGAGAGGGCTGTCTCAAGCCAGTGCCAGTGGTGTATATGTAGCTAGAATCATTAAAAAGAGAATGGAAAAAAGGTCATAACAAGTAGTGAGGGGGGGGATTCCTTTTAGAAAACAACGGAAGTCCCCCTATATATAAATACCTATAAAAATAAATAAATAAATAAAATTTATTTGACATGTGAAAAAATAAACAGATTTCATTGCAAAAAACTATAACTAATATAGCTTTTTGCTATAGTGAAAAAGTGAGTAAAAGTGAGATTGGGTGAGGAAAAACGACAAAATAGCAATAAGATTCACCGTGAGTACTAGTGAATCTTATTTATGAATATGTTATTGTTATACTAAGAAGATGGAGGTGCATATATATGCAAAATGAAACGGCGGTAAAAAAGCCTCATGTTGTTATTGTTGGTGCTGGTTTTGGTGGAATCCGCACAGCAAGGGCTTTAGCAAAAAATGATGTAAAAATTACTCTTATTGATAAGTATAATTATCATTTATTTCAACCCCTGTTGTATCAAGTCGCTACTGCTGGATTATCTGTGGATGATATTGCTTATCCCGTTCGTGCTATTTTTAGAGATCAAAAGAATGTAGATTTTCGTCTAGCGGAAGTATCAAATGTAGATTTTGAAACTAAAGTTGTTACGATGAACACGGGCCAAATTAGTTATGATTATCTAGTGGTAGCAGCAGGCGGTATGACAAACTATTTTGGTATGGCTTCGATGGAGAAAAATGGCTTTGGCATGAAAACTCTTGATGAGTCTGTTGAGATTCGTAATCACGTGTTACGTATGTTTGAATTAGCCGCTCATGAGAAAGATGCAGATAAACGTCGTGCTTTACTAACTTTTGTTATTGTTGGTGGCGGTCCTACTGGTGTAGAGTCAGCGGGTGCCCTTTCCGAGCTGATTTATCATGTAATGGTTAAGGAATACCATAATATGAATTTCAAAGAAGTACGTATTATGTTAGTCGAGGCTTCCGATAAGCTATTAGCAACTATGCCAGAAGAATTACGAGACATTACAGTAGAAACCTTAATCCGCAAACATGTAGAAGTACGGATGTGTGTTCAAGTTACAGAGTATGATGGTGAACGTATGAGCCTAAAAGGCGGCGAAGTCATTCCGACTTACACTGTGATTTGGGCTGCTGGGGTAAAAGCTAACAATTTAATAGATACCCTAGACGTAGAACAAGCTAGCATGCGCAGAGCGATTGTTAATGAATACTTGCAGCTACCTACTCGTCCAGAAGTCTTCATTATCGGTGATGCAGCACATTGTATGCAAGGTGAACGTCCATTGCCGATGGTGGCTCCTGTTGCTATGCAGCAAGCAGATGCTACCGCTAAAAATATAAGAAACATAATTAGAGGCAAAGAACTTAAGAAATTTGTCTATAAAGAGATGGGTAATATGGCTACGATTGGTCGTAATGCTGCTGTCGTACACATGGGTAAATTTAAGACTCATGGTTTCATTGCTTGGGCAATTTGGTCTTTTGTTCATATTTTACGCCTAATTGATTTCCGTAATCGGGCAGTTGTCTTTGTAAAATGGATGTGGGATTATCTTGTTTACGAACGAGTAGTACGTATTATTACCCGGCAATAATATAAATAGTAACGGGCAGGAGAAAACTGTTTGTTACTATTTTCTTTTCGTCACAAGATAGATCTCATACAGCCTTAGATATAAATATATCGTTTCTAGTTAACCCTCATTTTCCTCCAATTATCAACCGAATTATTCCAGTGGGCGTGTTTTTGTTTCCCCACAGTAATAGTTAAGGTATGTTATATATGAAATAGATTTTATATATATTTGAAAAAACAGGAGGAGGTTTATTGTGAACGGTATTTATCTTGTCATTATTGCTGCACTTTGGCTGACATTAGCTTATCGTATTTATGGTTCTTTCATTGCCGCTAAAGTACTTACTCTAGACGCAGAGCGGGCTACACCGGCAGTACGTATGGACGATGGCCGGGATTATGTTCCAACAAACAAATGGGTTACTTTTGGTCATCATTTTGCGGCTATAGCAGGTGCTGGACCTTTGGTCGGTCCAGTTATTGCTGCACAATTTGGCTATCTGCCAGGAACTTTATGGTTATTAATTGGTGCAGTTTTCGCTGGTGCTGTCCATGATATGGTTATTTTGTTTGCCTCAGTCCGCCACAATGGTCTATCAGTAGCACAAATCGCAAAAAAAGAAGTAAGTAATATATCCGGTTTTTGTACTTCGATTGCGGTCTTATTTTTGCTAATTATTACTCTTGCTGGTATGGCTGTAGTTGTAGCGAATGCCTTGTACAACAGTCCTTGGGGTACATTTACCGTTGCTGCGACGATTCCTATTGCAATTTTTATTGGTATTTATTTGCGCTGGTTGCGCCCTGGTAAAATTCAAGAAGCTTCTGTCATTGGCGTTTTGTTGGTTTTGGCGGCCGTTTTTATCGGTCCTTGGATACAACATTCTTCCTTGGCACCATATTTTACATTTGATGTAAGGCAATTATCTATTATGCTAGCCTTTTATGGATTTTTCGCTGCTGCGTTGCCCGTATGGCTGTTGTTAGCGCCTCGAGATTATCTGAGTACTTATATGAAAATTGGTACAATCGCAGCTTTGACAATTGGTATTATTGTAGTTAGACCAGACATCCAAATGCCTGCATTTAGTCAATTTGTGAATGGCGGTGGACCTGTTATTGGTGGTCCAGCTTGGCCCTTCGTTTTTATTACCATTGCCTGTGGTGCGTTATCCGGGTTTCACTCTTTAATCAGTACTGGTACAACACCTAAGATGCTGACAAATGAAAGAGAAATTCTTCCTATCGGTTATGGCGCTATGCTAGTAGAAAGCTTTGTTGCCTTAATGGCATTAATTGCTGCTACCAGCCTAAATCCTGCTGACTATTTTGCGATCAACTCGACTCCTGCGGCTTTTGCCAAATTGGGATTAGTAGTTGATCAATTGCCTCACCTGTCCGAAATGGTTGGTGAAAATATAACAGGCCGTCCGGGTGGTGCCGTTTCTTTGGCGGTTGGTATGGCTCATATTTTCTCGAAAATACCTGGTATGGAATCGTTAATGTCCTTCTGGTATCACTTTTGCATCATGTTTGAAGCATTGTTTATTTTAACACTGATTGATGCCGGTACTCGCGTTGGTCGTTATTTATTACAGGAGATGGGCGGAGTAATCTATAAACCACTCAAAAATACTCACTGGTGGCCTGGCATTATCTTTACAAGCGCCTTGATTTGTTTTGCTTGGGGCTATCTAGTACTGCAAGGTAATATTTCCACGATTTGGCCCTTATTTGGTGTTTCAAATCAATTATTAGGTACTCTGACTCTTGCAATTGGTACGACAATGCTCTTTCGTATGGGACGCGGGCGATACGCCTGGATCACAATCATGCCAATGATTTTCTTGGCAACTGTCACGTTTACTGCAGATTATATGAACATTTTCAATACATATTTGCCAGCGAAGAATTATCTTCTGGCTGGCGTAAGTGGTGTAATGTTTGTTTTGGTAATCGTTGTTCTTGTTGACTCAGTTATCCGCTGGGTAAAGCTATCACGAACGATTCCACCTGATTATAGCGAATCAGCAAAACCTAAGACAATTCTTAGTTAGAGTCAATTAAAAAAGGTTAAGAAAAGAAGCTCCGCGAGTTGGAGCTTCTTTTTTGCGGAATCAGAAGCATAACACTTTCTCTGCCTGCGTCCGAGGACTTGGCACAAGCCAAGTCTTTTCTTATGGTATCAGAATTTATAAGTTTCTAGTTAAAAAGATTGAACCACAAAGACACAATGCCGCTATCGCGGCACACAAAGAAGATGGGAATGAAATGGATAGAACCCCTTTGTGACCTTTGTGTCTTTGTGGTTCAAAAAGGACGCGTAGCGTTTTTCTTATTTATAATCATGATTGCATAGATGATATGATTTATATATAATGAATTGGAAACATGTGGGTTCATAGGGGGTTATAAGATGATAGATATGCCAGCCATCATTTCAAACACTGTAATCGATAATATAAAGGGATGGAGCACTGATATAAAAATACCGGATATGTCTTCTGTAATTGCTGTTTTAAAAGAGACTTGGGATCTACAGACCTTTACCAACTTAGAGCAGGGAAAGGTCGCAGTTCCTGATGATGTAATAAATCAATCGCTGGCAGCCACGTTAGAGGGTAATGACCAGGTAAAGGAATTGTCGATTACATCATTAGACGATAAAAAGATAAAGATTACAGCATTAACAAAAACAGCAGGGCACATTATTTTTATATGCCGTGTGGAACAGTTTGAACATAATAAGGATTATTCTGTAATGAAGCTGAAAATTTTAGATAAAAAACTGCCTGATAAGCCGATTGTATCCTGGATTTTTTCTAAAGTAAGTTTGGCTATGGTAACTAAGCTAGTAGGTAATGTAAATCCGGGACAAGGCTTAGCAGTGAAAATTACTGGCAACGAGGTAACCCTTGATTTTCATCAAGCCTTATATAATTCTTCACTTGGTGGTGTCGATATACTAGGTTATAAGCCACTAGACGCTATGATTATTACGGAAGCAGCACCGCAAAAAGGGTTTGTAAATTTTACAACTTCTATTGATATGCCAGACAATGTTAAAAACATGATTAAGAATGTGCTGCCTTAAAGTTAAGAAGATAAAATCCTAGACCTAGAGGGCAGCAAAAAAACAGGCATTGTCACAATGCCTGTTTTTTGCCCTTCTAGGATAAAGAAGACTTGATTCAGATGGAGTTTTAACTCCATCTGAATCTTAGCCCTTCTTATCCAGGGACTTAGCCGCTCTTAACTCCCACTTATATAAGTGAGCCTTGGGTCCGGAGACCCTTAGAGCGAACTTATTTCGAGTTTACAGCCTGTTTCCCTGACCGTCAAGGGCAGGGAATTACAGACTGTTAACGAGATGAAGATGGGAGTCTTAGAGCGGTTTAGTCATCGGATAAAAGATACCCTTCAAAGAGATATGTTATAGTTTTAGATCATAGGTACATAATCTGGGGTGCACATGCGGAGGATAGTAATATCCTTCTCTGTGGAAAGATCAATAAGCTTTTCGTCGGTGGTACGTACAATTGGAGTATTAGAGTTAGACGCAGGGAAGAAAATGATGGTTGCCTCTCGGTTATCACTGAGCATAACGTTACAATTGACAAGAGAATCACGAACTTGCTGCGTAAATAATTGACAAATGGAAGGATCTAATTTGCCAAACATTTCGTTAGATAAGATGTTAAGAGCAGTAAATGGGTTACAATACTCTTCCCGATAGGAGTTATTATGAAAAATATTCGCAATGGCAATGATCTTAGCATATTTATGAATTTTGGAACCGTCAACGCCCATAGGAGCTCCTGTCCCATCTAAGTATTCGTGGTGTTGTAGTACGCTGAGGATAATTTCATCGGGAATACCTTTTACACTTCTGAGTAGCTTTGCACCATTAATCGTATGAGATTGAGGCTCAGGGAGATTATCGGAGCTAACTACCATTCTGCCAATATCATGAAGCAATCCAGCTAAGGTTAACGCTTTCATTTCTTCTTCATTAAAATGCAATTGTCGGCCAATTATGCCGCAAATATAGGATACCATTACGGTATGATGGGATATTTTGGTAGCAAGTTGGAAGTCATTAATTAACAGATAATCCATAAGAGCAGGTCCCGTTGTTAAGATTGAAGAATAAATAGCAAAAGAAGTATCTTTAAGAGATAAAATTGGTACTTTATTTTTGCTACGTACAAAATCAAAGGAATTTTCTGCTGAAGTTGTAATAGAGTCGTATTCTTGTAAAAACTGAATACATTCTGGAGAAACAAAAAATGAGGAAGGCGCTGCCTTCGGCTGGGCTGCCTCTTGCGTTGGCGGATCTTGATCATCCTCTATATTAATGAAGACGTAATTTACGTCCCACATACTTAATAATGAGATTGTCCGCTGGCTTATTGTACTTCCCTTGCCCAACAGAGTTTTTCCGTTAGGAGTAATGACGGCATCACTAAGAATTAAGCCTGGTGTTAAATCGTTTACTGAAATCATTTTGTTAGCGATAGGAATCAACTCCTCTAAAATTATAGCGATCATTTTAAGTCTAAAAATGTAATATTAGGGACTAATTTTGAAGTATATGTATTATTATACATGCTTAACCGAAATTACCAAAGTAAATTAGGCAGAATAGTAAACTTATTTTATGGTTCTCCTTTTGCAAGTTACAGAATGAGAGTTATAATGGCAATTAGAGGGTAAAAATTGAGTAAACACGGAGGAAAAGAAAATTGATATATTTTATTAAATTTCTATATAGTACATTTTTGTTCCCCCCAGGGATTTTTATTGTCGGATTTTGCTTATTCTGTCTTTTATTATATCGTCAAAAATCTGTATTTACAAAAGGGGCTGTGCTACTGACTTTCCTATTTTATTTAAGCACCATTCCCTATGTAAGTGATCGAATTATCGGTTCTTTAGAAAGTGCATATCAACCTCCTCGGATTATAAATGGGGATGTGATTATCATGCTGGGGGGCGGTGCAACTCTAGATACACCGAATGTATATGGTTTAGGTCATTTATCCGGCTTTGCTGCCAACCGTCTTTTAACTTGCGCCCAGCTCTATCAAAAGCTTCATATTCCCATTATTGTGTCAGGGGGAAAGGTACTAGAGACAACGGGTAGTGAAGCCGACATTTCTAAAGTGATTTTAATCGGCCTCGGTGTTCCCGCGGAGAAAGTAATTGTAGAGAATAAAAGCTTAAATACCACAGAAAATGCCAAATTTACGAAGGAATTAGTAGAACAGTATGGTTTTAGACAGCCTATTCTCGTGACATCGGCGTTTCATATGGAGAGGTCCGTACTGCAGTTTAGAAAAGTTAATGTAGCTGTTACGCCTTATCCAACAGATTATCAGACCAATGTAGAACGAAAATTTCAGCCTCATCAATTATGGCCTTCAGCAAGTGCCCTTTTAGATATCAGTTTAGCGCTAAAAGAGTATGTAGGAATTTTAGCTGTAAAGTGGTACTGAGTACTTTTGTAATATAGTGTTAGAGTTTTATAAAATACTGGGTGTAGACATTTGCTATATAAGACTGTTACAATAATGCAAGGATCAAATATGATAAGATAGTATAAATCATTTAATAATAAAAATATTTAAGAAAAGAAGTGAAGATATGATAGGTGTAAGCAAATTGCTTTGTGATACAGAAAATTTTGGGGATAAACTACGTTATGCTCCGGGTGTTCATGGACAACGGCATGGTGCTGCTCATGGTATGGGGCCTGTGCTTTCTTGGAATATTACTAGAACCTGTAATTTAAAGTGCGTACACTGCTACTCTGATTCCGACGGCAAAAAGTATGAAGGCGAATTAACAACAAAAGAAGCCAAAAAATTTATTGATGACTGTGCTGATTTTAAGGTGCCAGTATTGTTATTATCAGGAGGGGAACCTTTAATCCGTCCTGATGTATTTGAATTAGTAGAACATGCGAATAAACATAATATACGTGTTACTTTTTCTACGAATGGTACTTTAATTGATAAACAGTTAGCAAAAGATATTAAAGCATTAAATGTAGGCTATGTTGGCATTAGTCTTGACGGATTAGGTGAGGCTAATGATAAGTTTCGTGGTAAGGCAGGAGCTTTTGATAAGGCGTTAGAAGGTATTCGAAACTGCCTAGAAGTTGGGCAGCGCGTCGGATTGCGTTTTACCATTAACCGCTATAACTTCCATGATCTAGAGAACATCTTTCGGCTTATTAAAGAAGAAAAGATTCCTCGAGTCTGTTTTTATCACCTAGTGTATTCGGGTAGAGCTTCGCAAATGATGGAACATGATGTTACTCATGAGGAGTCGCGTCAGGCGATGGATCTCATCATGAGTAAGGCATTAGAATTAGATAAAACTTGTGAAATCCTGACAGTTGATAATCATGCTGATATTGTATACTTGTATTTACAATCTCTAAAAAAAGATCCTGTGCGTGCGGAAAAAATATGGGAGTTAATGATGCGTAATGGTGGCAATCGTTCTGGTATTGCCTTTGGTAATGTTGATCCATTGGGTAATGTTCATTCCGATCAATTTACGCAAAATTACACTTTTGGCAATGTTCGTGATCGTTCTATTGGGGATATATGGAAAGATGAGTCAAACCCGATATTAGCGGGTTTAAAGGAGCGCAAGTCTTTATTACAAGGCCGTTGCGGTATCTGTAAGTGGTTAACGGTTTGTAATGGTAATTTCCGCGCCCGTGCTGAAGCTGCTACTGGTAATTTCTGGGAGTCAGATCCAGCTTGTTATTTAACAGATGAGGAAATCGGAATCAGTAAATAAGATATAACTAGGCTTGCTGTCATCTGAGGGTGACAGCTTTTTTTATTGGGTAGATAGCATCCAATATTAGAGAGGAAAAAGATAATTAACAGGAAAAAATAGGACAATGGAGAACATTATAGCAGATGATAATCCATATAATGGGAGTGTAGGTGTTGAATATGATTTGTGGGAGGAACTATATGCAAAGGGCAATTATAGGATACACAAATGGATTGAATGCCGATTTTACTGTCCTAGTTGTACAGGAAGCATATCGGCTGCAGCTAAAATATAAAACAAAATTATCGATACATTACAAGGATTATAAAGAAATAGCAAGCACAGATTTTGGTTTGCTTGTTGGGTTACAAGTAAGGAAAGATGACGAGGTCCTTATTTCCAGTAAAGAAAATTTTTCTAGTGATGCAGTTCAAGAAATGGTTAGATTTTTAGAAAATAAAGAGGAACAGGTTTGTGATTTAAGTAGAAGGTTTAATAGTATTTTAGGACTAATTTCGGATGGAATTAGTTTGCTAGACAAAAAAGGATACATAGTTTTTGTGAATGCTGTTTTTTCAAGTTTAGTACAGCGATTAAGCGAAGATTTACAGGGGAAGCACATAAGTGAAGTGGCTTCTAATGTATGGGAAAATCGGGATCTATCAAAGTCTAGCGCTCCTGCTATAGTTCCCTTGCAATATGTAATAAGACCAATTCTTGCTGACGACGTAGAGATAGGTTATATTATCTTAATTAAAGATGATCGAGAAGTGAATTGTTTAAAAGAAAAAAATAAAATACTCAAATTGAAAGCGGAAAATATGGAAAAGCAGCTAGCAAAAGAGAAAGAAGCAAACTGGCATCCCTATCAGTATATAGGGCAATCCTCGGAGAAAAATTTTATTAAAAAGATTAAAATGGATCCGGCATTTGAAAAATTTATTGGTATGAATGAACAAGTTTTGAATGCCATAGCACTGGCAGCTAAAGCAGCTAAAGTTCAATCTACGGTTTTAATTACTGGGAAAAGTGGAACGGGCAAGGAAGTAGTCGCTGAAGGGATTCATTTAGCTAGCCCAAGAGCAAAACAACCTTTTATAAAGATTAATTGTGCTGCCATTCCAGGGGCTTTATTGGAAAGTGAATTATTTGGGCATGAAAAGGGTGCTTTTACAGGAGCAATAAAGCGAAAGCTAGGAAAATTTGAGTTGGCAGATGGTGGAACTTTGTTTTTAGATGAAATTGGTGAAATGGAAATGAGTATGCAGACGAAATTGCTAAGGATTTTACAAACCAGTAGTTTTGAACGAGTTGGTGGAGAAGAAACGATAATGGTTAACGTTAGGATTCTAGCTGCCACTAACCAAAATTTAGAGGTTATGGTAAAGGAAGGGCGTTTTAGGGAAGATCTTTATTATCGTTTGAATGTTATTCCTGTATCTTTGCCACCTTTAAAAGATCGAAAAGATGATATCCCTTTATTAGTAGATTTCTTTCTGAAAAAATTTAATAAAGATTTTGGTAGAGGAATATTAGGAATTAAAAAAACTACTATGGATGCGTTAATAAGCTATGACTGGCCAGGAAATGTGAGGGAGTTAAAAAATACAATTGAAAGAGTGGTTGCTCTAGCAGATAATCAGTACATTGAATTAAGCGATTTAAATCCGTCAATTCTCCAAAATACAAAAAGTAAAATTGATAATAAAGTAGAACCAATGTTTACTTCTCTAGTGCAAGGGGATATATTCCTTCTAGAGGAATATGAAAAACAAGTTATTAAAGCCGCGTTACAAAAATATGGTAGTTATACTGCAGCAGGTAAAGTCCTTGGTATAACACATAAAACGGTTGCCGCGAAGGCACAAAAATATGGTATCGATAAGAATATTGAAAATGGATAATAAAGATAAATCCCTCTAACAAATTTGATAGAGGGATTTATCTTTACGTAGTATTGGAGCAAAATTCCCTGTTGCGGGGAATTAATTCCTAAAATGCTTGTGAAAAATTGAGTGTACCTAATTTGTCGATTGAAATAATATACGGTGTAATCCTTAAAAAGTGCGCGGCAAGCTTAGCGGGAAGGAAAAGTCACATGGGTTTTAGTTTTTTATTAAACCTTGGCATATAACTTGCAATTGATAGTAGTAACTGTTAGTAACAAATTAACTTAAAGAGAAAGGAGGCATTTGTTACTATCTAGGTAAAGGCATAAGAGAAATGAGTATAAGGAGGAGTTAAGTTTATGTCACTCATATTAGCGGAATTTATGGGCACGACAGTCCTGACTACCTTTGGATGCGGTGTTTGTGCGAATGTCAATTTAAATCGATCAAGAGCGAATGTTAGCGTATTAGGTGGCGGATGGATTACGATCACAGCAGGATGGGCATTCGCGGTAATGCTCGGCGCATTTGTTAGTAATGCGCTGGGTGGTGCGGGGGAATTAAATCCAGCGCTTGTTTTATTTAAGGTACTTGCCGGTGCCTATACGGTTCCAGTGGCGATTCCTATTATGATTGCTGAAGTAGTTGGTGCTATGCTTGGTGCTGCTATGGTTTGGTTGGCCTATCTTCCTCACTGGGAAGTTACGGAAGATAAAGGAGCTATTTTGGGGACGTTTGCTACTGGAGCAATGATAAAAAATGATATGGCCGCTTTTCTATGTGAAGTAATAGCAACTACATTCTTATTTATTTGTCTTACTGCTTTTGGCAGTAAATTAGTAACAGGAACTGGCATGACACCTGGTTTTGGCAATTATTTAGCTGCTATGTGCATCTGGGCTTTAGGCTTAAGTTTAGGCGGACCCAGTGGATATGCCTTGAATCCAGCTCGTGACCTTGGTCCTCGTATCATTCATGCAATTTTACCGATTTCTACAAAGGGCAGCTCTGATTGGGGATATGTTTGGGTGCCTATCTTTGGTCCATTCCTTGCAGCGTTTGTTGCATACGGGGTTTGTATAAGCACAGGGTTGCTTTAATAGATAAGACTTGATGCAGGTGGGTTAAAAACCCATTTGCATCAAGTTTTTTTATTTAAAAAAGAAAAGGTTTCTATAAAGTTTTTTGAAAGTTTACTAATTGAATTTTATGGATACTTTGATGTACTATAGTACTAGGAATAAAAGTGAAATTTTTACTTAATAGGGGGATATATTGTGGATATAAAAACAATCAAAGAAACCGCAAAGGGAAAAATGGCTGGAAAATGCCGAGTATGTCCTATTTGTAATGGAAAAGTTTGCGCAGGAGAAGTCCCTGGCATGGGGGGGGCTGGGACAGGAGAGGCTTTCGCAGAGAACGTAAAGGCTCTTGCCAGGGTGAAATTGAATATGCGAACGATACATAGTGCATTAGAGCCTGATACCAGCGTGAAGATGTTTAATCAGCAGTTTAAAACCCCAATCATGGGTGCGCCAATTACTGGAGCAGTGATTAATGCCGGGGATGCATTAAATGAGCTGCAAATGGTTTCTGCTATTGTAGAAGGTAGTAACTCGGCTGGAAGTATAGGATGGATAGGTGATCCTGCAAATCCTAGCCTGTACGAAGACGGTCTGGAATCAATTCGTCTAGCAGGACAAGGAGTTGCAATTATCAAGCCACGTCTTGATCTAAAAGAAATTAAAGAACTTTTCAAACTAGCTGAGAATGCTGGAGCGATCGCTTTAGGAGTAGACCTCGATGGAGCTGGACTCATCACGATGGCTTTAAAAGGACAACCTGTTGGACCGAAAACCAAAAAGGAACTTACTGAATTAATACAGTCTACTAAATTGCCTTTCATTGTTAAAGGCATCATGACGGCAGAAGAAGCGATCAAATGCGTAGAAGTGGGAGCTAAGGCGATTGTAGTATCTAATCATGGAGGTCGAGTGTTAGATCATACCCCTGGTGCAGCAGATGTGTTACCTCAAATTGCTAAAGCCGTAAAAGGAAAGATAACCATTTTGGCTGATGGTGGTGTACGTTCTGGAGCCGATGTATTAAAACTCTTGGCACTAGGTGCAGATGGAGTCTTGCTTGGTCGTCCGCTGATTGTTGGTGCTTATGGCGGCGGTACAGAGGGCGTTAAAACTATTATTGAAAAATATACCAGCGAGTTAAAAGCCGCAATGATTTTGACAGGCTGTAAAAGCATCAAGGATATTGGGCCAGAAGTTTTGTGGCATAGATAGGGAAATGCTCTTTTCAAACGCCAGAGATAATAGACAAAGATAATTGAACCACAAAGACACAAAGGACACAAAGAATTTTCATCAGTGAAGGGTTTGTTGTGTTCTTCTTTGTGTGCCACGATAGGGGCATTGTGTCTTTGTGGTTCAAAAAATTAGTATAAGAAGCTAGATTTCTTTCAGTTGAGCAAGTTTGTTGAAAAAACTGCGATAAGCCCAATAACTGGCGACAAAAGAAGAGATGCTTACAGCACCGGCAAGCATAAAGGCAACCATAATTTGATATTTGATGGCTGTTTCTGGAGCAACTCCTGCTAAAATCAGACCTGTCATCATCCCTGGGAGCTGGACAATTCCTAAGGTTTTCATAGAATCAAAGGTGGGCAACATAGCGGTTCTAATACTGTCTCTTATCAGGGAGAGGGAAGCTTCTTTCGGTGGAGCCCCTAGGCAGAGTTTGACTTCCACCTCTTCTCGTTTCGTTTGAAAATTCGTCAGGAGACTTTTAAATAATAGGCTAGTGGCTACCATTGAATTACCTACGACCATGCCACTAATGGGGATGACTTGGCTAGGCTCGTAGGGAATGGCCTTAAAACTAACTAATCCGCCCAGGGTGATGACCAGACCAGTAAAGATAGCGGCGAAGGAGATCAACGTGGCCTGTTCAATACCTGCGCCTCGTTTCGCAGCAACTGTAGAAGCATTATAGACCATGATCACTAGAATAATAGTTGTAAAGAATAAATTATCAAGGGCAAAAATAAATTTTAAAACAAAACCGATAAGAGTTAGTTGTACTACTGCACGTAGACTGCCAATGAGCATGTCCTTTTCTAACCCAAGTTTCTCTTTATAAGATAAAGCGAGAGATAGAAGTACTAAGCTAAAGGTTAGAATAAGAGATAGATTATTCATAAGCTTCTCCTTTTTGTGAAAAAAAATCAATACTGGCACCAAAAAAACGAATAGTACCTGCTTCAAGATAGAGAATCTTTTGTGCTAAACGCTTTGCTTGCGAAATATTGTGGGTAATAAATAATAGGGTTGTATTGTGAGCCTGTTGTTCATGAATGAGTAGCTTTTCAATGAGCAGAGTGTTTTCCTCATCCAGGGCCGCTGTTATTTCATCTAATAATATAATTTCCGGTTTCATTAATAAGGAACGAATCAACGCAATACGTTGCTGCTCACCGCCTGATAGGGCGGTGTTCTTTTTTTCTAGGATATTTTTGGGCAAATTTGCTTTCGATAAATAGTTGAATATCTCATCTAGGTTAGGTTCTTGATTAAGTAATTGATAAGGATAAAATAAATTTTCTTGTACAGATGTACCAAATAAATATGGTTTTTGTAAAATATAGCTAATGCTGCGTCGTAGCTCTGTAGGGGCATAGTCTTGAATATTTTTGTTTTTATATAATACCTCACCTTGTATTGGACTAAAAAGTAAGTTTAAAAGGCGAAAGAGAGAAGATTTGCCTGATCCTGACGGCCCAATAAGACCAACCCGCTCTCCTTTTTGTACCGAAAAGGAGATATTATGTAAGATGACTTGCTTATTTAGAATGAGTTGGACATTATTACATTGCAGTATATTCACGGTATCACCTCAAAAATAGTATAGATATATCATATCACAAGATACTTATTTCATAGGGTATAGATTGAGCAAATAAGACGCAAGATAAAAGAAAAGCTAGCTCAGCCCTACTTCTTTAATTACGGGCTAAATACCTTCTATTGAGTGAAGTTTGGTAAATAAGAAGCTTTCACAGTTTTGTGGGAGTTTTTTATTGTTTTTAATAAATTTTTTATTGCACTTTTGCTAGTGTATGATACAATCAAATCGGTGCTTTTTTTGCTATCTAAATAGGAGCAAAAAAATGCAAAAAATAACAAACAGGATGGGAGAGGGATATGAATAGTTCATTCAAATTAACAAAAGTAGCTGTAGAAAAATTGGCACAGCAATACGATACTCCTTTATTGGTAGTATCATCAGAGCAAGTAGAACGTAATTATTCTTTTTTGGCGAATTATTTACCGGGGGTTAAGTTACATTATGCGGTAAAAGCCAATCCTCATGAAGCAATTATCCGGAAACTGGCTGAACTAGGCTCCTATTTTGATGTGGCCTCAGATGGCGAGATGCAATTTCTAACAGAGATGGGCATAACGTCAGAACGTATGGTATATGCCAATCCTGTGAAAACAGCCAATGGGCTTAAGGTAGCCAAAGATACCGGTGTATATAAATTTACTTTTGATAGTGAAAGCGAAATTAGCAAAATGGCCAAGGCGATACCTGGCGGTACTGTATTACTTAGAGTTAGAGTGGACAATCCCAATGCCTTGGTAGATTTAAATAAAAAATTTGGTGCCCATCCTGAAGATGTATTGCCACTTTTAGAATTAGCTCGTCAGCAAGGGCTTGATGTTGCTGGTTTGTGTTTTCATGTAGGCAGTCAATCTTCTAGTGCTGATGCTTATATGGAAGCTTTAGAAATTTTCCGTGACCTGTTCGATAAAGCGAAGGAAGCTGGTTTTGCACTGCGAATTCTGGATATTGGCGGTGGATTCCCAATTCCAGCAATTAATGAGACTACTGATATTATTGCCATGCTACAAGCCATACGGGATGGACTTGAGAAATATTTTCCTGATACGGAAATATGGGCGGAGCCAGGGCGTTTTATATGTGGTACGGTAGCTAATTTGATTACTCGTGTTATTGGCACACAAAAACGTAATGGTAAACAGTGGTACTTTTTAGATGATGGGTTGTATGGCACATTTTCTGGTGTTATTTTTGATCATTGGGATTTTGAATTAGAGACATTTAAAAAGGATGAGAATATACCTGCTACCTTTGCAGGACCGAGTTGTGATTCTTTAGACATTATGTTCCAGGACAAAATGACGCCTCCGCTAGCCATTGACGATTTGATTTTAGTGCCCAATTGTGGGGCATATACCTCCGCATCAGCGACCGTTTTTAATGGTTTTTCCAAAACTCCTATTCTAGTGTGGGAAGAAATCCAGGATAAAGCGTAAATCAAAATGAAAATCGGGGATGCCTTCGGCGTCCCTTTTATATTTTTTTTATTGCAGAATTAGTAATAAAAGGTTAAACTAAAAAAAATGTCGAATTTGGAAATAGGAATGAATCGATAAGGTGGATGTATTGAAAAGATGGACATGAACACTCTTGATAAAATTGTTAAAAATACAATTGCCGCTGTCGAGAATGGAAAAACGCAGATCTATGATATTTACGAAGCTGCTCGCAATGAAGTTGAAAATATAAAAAAGGACGTAGAACGTATCAAGCAAGAAACAGTTAGCATTATATTTACAGTCGATGATTTAGAAAAAAAGGAACGGCGTTCTAGACTTAAGTTAATGGAGGTAAGTCGTAATTTTAGCGTATTTACTGAAGAAGATATTAAAGCGGTATATGATGATGCTAAAAACTATCAAATTCAGCTGGCTGTAGCCAGAGCGCAAGAACAAAATCTGCGGCGTCAACGAGATGAACTGGAAGTTAGATTACGCTCTTTAAAAAATACAGTGGCGAAGGCAGAGGGATTAACAACCCAGGTCGGAGCGGTGCTCGGATACTTGGGAGATGAGATGGGTAATGTTGTAATGAAGATTGAATCTTTACAACAAAGCCAAGTCTTTGGGGCCAAGATAATTAAGGCCCAGGAAGAAGAACGACGTAGAGTATCTCGAGAAATTCATGATGGACCAGCACAAGCTATGGCAAATATTGTTTTCCGTGCGGAAGTTTGTGAACGGCTGATTGATATTGATGTAATCAGGGCCAAAAAAGAAATAACGGATCTGCGGGAACAAGTGCGTATGTGTTTAAAAGAAACGAGAAAAATTATCTTCGACTTACGCCCGATGACGCTTGATGATTTGGGTTTGATACCGACAATGAAACGTTTTTTGGATGCAGTCAAAGAACGGAGTGGAATTATCTCTGAAGTTAGAGTGTTGGGTACAGAGCGAAGGTTGGATTCTTATGTGGAAACCGGTCTTTTTCGAATTTTTCAAGAAGCCGTTACAAATATTGAGAAACATGCCAAAGCGAGTATAATTTCCCTTGTGATAGAATTTCGTTCAAATTTATTGTTCGCTACAATTGAAGACAATGGCGAAGGTTTTGAGATGGTAGATAATTTTGGTAGTGAAAGTTTTGGTTTGCTAGGTATGCAGGAAAGAGTAAATCTTTTGAATGGTGAACTAACAATTAAATCAGAATTAACGGTAGGTACAAAGATTATTATTAAGGTAAATTTAAAGTAGTAGGGGGATACGTAAAGTATATTCCTATTACTTTTTTTCGTTGAATTAAAAAAATGTAGTTTCTAGTTTGTATTTTTTATTCATTTTACGAATGGATTATAGTAGATTTATGTGGATGTTTGTTATAATATAACAATTATAATATGTCATAATGACCGTAAAATCTTGTTAATTAGAAGAGTATTTTATTACAAGGGATGGATGGCATGAATCATCAATTTAAAATTCTAATTGCCGACGATAGTAAATTGGAACGTCAAATATTATGCAACAACCTTATCTCTTGGGGCTATAAGGTTTACGAAGCTGCGAACGGTAGAGAAGCTCTTGAAATGTTTGACAAAATTGGGCCTGATTTGCTCATCCTAGATGGAATTATGCCAGAGATGGATGGCTATGCTGTATGTGAATATTTGCAGCAGGAAAGAAAGAGAAGCAAAACCCCCATTATATTAATTACAGCATATGATAATGAAGAAGCTGTGGAGCGGGCCTTTGTAGCAGGCGCCGGTGAGTATTTAACAAAACCTGTGTACTGGAACGTCTTAAAGTATCGTATAAAAAGGATTTTACTCGCAAGGCAGGCGGAGATCGCATTAGGAAAAAGTGAAGAGAAATTGCAAGGTATTTTAAGCAATGCTGTAGTCGGAATTGGAATGCTGAATGAGCGTGGTCACTGTATTTATGCCAATCAAAAACTTGTAGAGATGTTAGGATATTCCATGGAAGAGTTATATAATATTACCTTAGAACAGGTAACGCATCCTGATGATAAATCAGTTATGAGAGAGCAAGTAAAAAAGTTGGTTAAGAATAAGAAGCAGGAATATCATATTGAACGGCGCTATATTAGAAAAGATAAAACTATTTTTTGGGCTCGATTGTCTGCATCCGCGGTATACGATGAAGAACGGAACATCAAGAGTATTATCGGAATTGTCATTGATATTACAGATCGCAAGGCAATGGATGCTCAACTAAGTTTACAAAATCAATATTTATTAGCATTAAATGAAGTATCGTTGCAATTGCTAAATCGTTTAGATCTTGATGATGTGTTGGCTATGATCGTGACTCAGGCTGTGAAATTGTTTGATAATGCAAGTGGCAGTTTGTATCTTTTAAAACCTGGTAATGTGGAGGCCGAGCTTAAGTTTGCGGTTGGAAAGGAAGAAGATGACCTAGGCGAAATTCGGTATAAAGATGAGGGTATTCTTGGTGAAGTGTTTAACACGGGTGAGACCATTATCATAAATGATTATCAGAAAAGGGCAAATTCTATATCAAGTCACAATATGGAATGCGGTGGAGTTATTATTGGAATGCCTCTGTTTTCGGATAAAAGAGTTGTTGGTGTCATTTCTATTTACATTAACGAGCCAGGCTGGGAATGTACCCAGGAGCAAAAATTCTTGTTAGAACGTTTTATTGGCTTAGCTTCCGTTGCCTATGATAATGCAGTGCTTTATAAACAAGCCCAGGAGGAAATTGCTGAGCGTAAGCTTGTGGAAGAAAAATTACGCTATATGAGTATGCATGATTCTCTTACAGGTCTTTATAATCGTACCTATTTTGAAGAAGAAATGCAGCGTATTTCTTCGAGACATTACAAGTCGGTAGGCATCATTGTTTGTGATGTTGATGGTCTAAAAATTGTTAACGATACATTAGGACATGCTTTCGGGGACGCCTTGATTGTTGCCGCAGCGACTGCCTTACGGCGAGCTTGCCGTATAGGAGATAGGGTGGCTCGTATTGGCGGCGATGAATTCGTAATTTTATTGCCGGAGGCAGATTCTCTAGTCGTAGAAAAAGTGAGCCAAGGAATTGAGAGTAAGTTAAAAGAGGGCCAACTAGATAGGACTTTGGAAGGACAGGTTGTGCGAATTTCGATTGGCTGGGCTGTCCAGACAGGACAGAACTTAGATATACAAGAACTATTTAAAGAAGCAGATAAAAATATGTATGAGGATAAATTAAGGAATAAAAGGAGTAAACTAAATTAGATATCAGCTTACCTGTCATTTTTCATGTTAAATGGGTATAATATGCAGGTGGAAAATTACCTATTTAAGGGAGGCGAGATAGTTGCGTTTAAGGCAAACGGATACACCCTTACTAGCGGCGATGCAACATTATGTTAAAGAGGAAGTCATTCCTTTTCATACACCAGGACATAAACAAGGCAAAGGTATGCACGTTGCATTAGAAAAACTAATTGGCAAAAATGCTTTAGCTTTAGATTTGGCTTTAATGGAAGAATTGGACGATTTCCATGAACCTCATGGTTGTATAAAAGATGCGCAAGATTTAACAGCGCAGTTATATGGTGCTGATCATAGCTTTTTTGTTATCAATGGTACTACCGGTGGTATTTATGCCATGATAATGGCCGTTGCCGGGCCTGGTGAGAAGATTATCGTACCCCGTAATGCTCACCGTTCCATCATTGGCGGAATTATATTAAGCGGCGCCATTCCCATATTTATTCAGCCGGAAGTGGACAACGAGCTGGGACTTGCTATGGGTGTTACGCCGGAAATGGTTGAAGCAGCGGTGCTTGAGCACCCTGATGCCAAAGGAGTATTGGTTATAAATCCTACTTACTATGGTGTAGCTACGGATTTAGAAAGGATTGTAGCCCTTGTACATCGAAATAATATGGTAGTGTTGGTAGACGAGGCACACGGTCCTCATCTTCGTTTTAGCAGACGGTTACCGATACAAGCTTTAGATGCGGGGGCAGATGCTTGTGCCCAGAGCAGTCACAAGATTATTGGTGCCCTAACTCAATGTTCTTTAGTTCATTGCCGAGAAGGACGTGTACGGGTTCCGCATTTAAAGGCAATGCTGCAGCTAACTCAATCGACAAGTCCCAATTATATTATGTTGGCATCGTTGGATGTAGCACGCATGCAGATGGCTTTAGAAGGGCCTCAATTGATAGAAAAGGCAATTGACTTAGCCAATTGGACAAGGGCGGAAATTAATAAAATCCCTGGTTTATATTGTTTTGGTTCAGAAAAGCTTGGAGAACCAGGTGTTTTTGATTTAGATCCAACGAAAATTACAGTTACCGTGAAAGGGTTAGGCTTAACTGGCGGTGAGGCTGAACGGATACTACGCCATGAATACAAAATACAAGCTGAGTTATCAGATCTATATAATATTCTTTTTTTAATTACCTTAGGGGATGGGGAGTACGAAGTAAATGCATTGGTGACAGCTTTGAAAGATATGGCAGAAAAACATGCCAAACCTTACGACTTTTCATTAGTAGAAAAATGTATCAAAGCTCCTTATCCTACAGCGCCTCAGGGAGTGTTATCGCCTCGCGATGCTTTATTCGGAAACACTTGCATGGTGGATTTTACTCAATCCGTAGGTATGGTCTGTGCTGAGATTATTACCTTTTATCCTCCAGGGATCCCCTTGCTTTGTCCAGGGGAAAGGATTACTCAGGAAATTATTGATTACTGTCAATTGCTGCAACAAGGTGGTATGCACGTATCTGGTCCTGAAGATTATACGCTAAAAACGATTAAAGTGGTGGATTAAATGAATGGTAAATTGATTATTGTTGAAGCTGGAGATGGTTGTGGCAAAGCAACACAAACTGAAAAATTGTACAATCGCTTGGTATCGGAGGGGAAAAGTGTCCGCAAAGTGACATTCCCTGATTATCAAAGCAATTCTTCTGCTTTGATTAAAATGTATTTAAATGGTGAGTTTGGTGATAGTCCAGATGCAGTGAATCCTTATGCTGCATCAAGTTTTTATGCTGTAGATCGCTATGCATCTTATAAGCAAGATTGGGGAGAATTTTATCGTCAGGGCGGTATTATCATTGCAGACCGTTATACTACGTCTAATATGGTTCATCAGGCGGTAAAAATTATTAATGAGCAAGAAAAGGATGCTTTTTTAGATTGGTTATGGGATCTGGAATTTGCTAAATTTGGTTTGCCTATTCCTGATGCTGTTGTATTTCTTGATATGCCGCCAGCATATAGTCTTATCCTTAGACAGGAGCGGGCAAAACAGCAAGGGCAAGAAAAAGCGGATATTCATGAAAGGGATGAAAAATACTTAGAACACTGTTATTTTAATTACTGTGTTATTGCCGAAAAGTATCAATGGCATAAAATTCAATGTATTGATGGTAAAAAACTTAAAACTGTGGCACAAATCCATGAAGAAGTATACCAAAAGGTACAGGATATATTGGCTAGTAGTATGGTATAGTAGTCAATATATAGGATAGGGGGTAAGGCCATATGTTGATTGTTTTACTTGGCGCAAATGGATGTGGAAAAACAACCATAGAAAAGAGACTAGAAACCGCTGGTATGCATAGACTTCGCTCTCATACAACCCGGGCAAGAAAAATCGGTGAACCTGAGGATGCGTATTATTTTGTGAAAAAAGAGGACTTTAAAAAGGTTGATATAGTGGAAAGTGTACTATATAAAAACTCTTTTTTTGGTCTTAGCCGCGAAGAAGTCGAGAAATCAAAAACACAAGACTGTGTAGTAACCTTAGATTGGAATGGTGCTCAGCAAATTAAACACCGCATTCCTTTTGCCGTTACTGTATATATTGATTGCCCAATGTATCAACTGGAAAAACGCTTACCGATTCAAAGTGATAAAGAACAACAAATGAAAATTCTAGAACAAATACAATTAGATTCTAAGTGTGCAGAGGATTGTGATTATATTGTTCGTAATTATGATGGTCAATTAGATGACGCCTGCACTCAAATTTTAGAAATTTGTCGTGAGTACAAAAGTAAGGAACAAACTACATAATTAGCTATGAAAAAGGTGAACGCTAGCAAGATGTAGCATTCACCTTTTTGCTAATAAAAAAGTGAATTTTAACAAGATCAAATCCAATGTAAGTAAGTAGCGGTTTATGGGGAAAGGAATGATGTTTGAGAATTAATGGTATAATAAAGAAGACTTGATTCAGATGGAGTTTTAACTCCATCTGAATCTTAGTCGCACTTATCCAGGGACTTAGCCGCTCTTAACTCCCACTTATAGAAGATGGGAGTCTTAGAGCGGTTTAGTCATCGGATAAAGTAGATCAATTAAAAAATGGAGGGACTATGGACCGTTCAAAATCATTAGGGGAAGAGAAAATTTCTACACTGCTTTGGCAGTTTTCCCTACCAGCCATTACGGGGATGGTAGTAAATGCTTTTTATAATGTAATTGATAGCATTTTTGTTGGTCGTGGCGTGGGTGAAGTTGGTCTCGCCGCAGTAACTATCGCTTTTCCCATTATGACGGTTTTAATGGGCTTTGGTATGTTAGTAGGTGTAGGGGCGGCTGCTACCGTTTCTCTTAGAATTGGCGAACAAAAACAACAAGAAGCCGAAAAAATACTAGGCAATGCTTTTACTCTGTCCATGATACTCTCCATTGCTTTCACAGCCTGTATACTGTTATTTCTAGATCCGATATTAAGTAGTTTAGGTGCTGAACCGACGGTGTTGCCCTATGCGAGGGACTTCACCAGGATTATAGTTCTTGGTAGTGCTTTTATGTATGTAGGTTTTGGCTTGAATAATATTGTGCGGGCTGAGGGAAATCCTAAAATGGCGATGTCTACCGTTCTCATTTCAGCAGTGTTAAATACTCTGTTAAATCCCTTATTTATTTTTGTTTTTAATCTGGGAATCAGCGGGTCTGCTTTGGCGACAATAATGTCTCAAGGGGTATCGGCTTTGTGGGTATTATTTTACTTTTTGGGAAAGAAAAGTTTGCTAAAATTACGCTCTGCCAATCTTAGATTAGAAAAAAAAATTGTGATTAATATTTTTAAGATTGGTATGTCACCTTTTTTAATGCAGATCGCTGCTAGTTTAGTAACAGTTTTATTTAACTTTACCTTATTAAAATATAGTGGAGAATTGGCGATTGCTTCCATTGGCATTATTAACCGAATGGCAATGCTTATGCTTATGCCTATTTTTGGAATCAGTCAGGGATTGCAGCCAATCATTGGGTATAACTATGGAGCGGGTAATTACGGAAGGGTTATGAAGGCTTTAAAAATAGGTATATGGGCTGCAACTTTGTTTTCAATTGTTGGCTTTATTATCATCCAAGTATTTGATAAACAAATTATTATGTTGTTTAATGATAACCCTGAACTGATTGCTATTGGTTCTGAGGCGATGCGGATTAATTTATGCATGCTGCCAGTGATTGGTTTTCAAATTATTGGAGCGAATTACTTTCAAGCTGTTGGTAAAGCAGGTTACTCCATTGTGCTTAGTATGTCGAGACAGCTAATTATACTGATTCCCCTATTGTATTTCTTACCAAAAATGTTAGGGCTGCAGGGAGCTTGGGTGGCTAGTCCTATCGCTGATTTTTCTTCTGCTTTACTGACAGGTATATTCTTGTTCTGGGAGCTTCGCAAATTAGGTGAAATGTAGAGACTAGAAATATCGTAGGTATACATAAATATGAGCCATGATAATTGATAAAATCATGAAGGGAAAAGCGACGAATAAAAAGTGGCGAAAAGAGATGGGGTAACCATTTTTTTCTGCAATACCAGCCACGATGACATTGGCAGAGGCCCCAATTAAGGTTCCATTACCTCCTAGGCAAGCACCAAGAGCCAGTGACCACCAAACGGGTTCCATATGAGTGCCTGAGATGGCGCTCATTTCTTGTAACATAGGGATCATAGTAGCAACAAAGGGTATGTTATCAATAAACGCGGAAGCGATAGCCGAAAGCCAAATGATTAAATAAGCTGTTAATTCAATTTGGCCGCCTGTGAAAGCTAAAGCCCACTGGGCTAAGGCTTTAATAACGCCCGTTGATTTAAGACCACCTACTAAGATAAAAAGTCCTGTAAAGAAAAAGACGGTAGGCCATTCTACATGTAGTAAAATATCTTCTGGCTCTTCCTGGCTAACTAACATAAGTAGCATGGCTCCTGTCATTGCAATAGTTGCCGACTCTAGATGCAGCGTACCATGAAGCAAAAAGCCGACTAAGGTAAGAGCGAGTACAAATAGGGATTGTTTCAATAGTAACCAATCTTTAATCTGTTCTTTAGGAGATAAGGTTAGTACTTGCAAACGGTGTTCTTCTTCGACCTGTAATTGTTTGCGATAAAATAGCAGCAAAAGAAGAACTGTAACTAGTAAGATCAAAAAGGCAATAGGAGCCAAGTGAACAATAAAGTCGGTAAAGGTTAGGTGAGTGGCACTGCCTATCATAATATTAGGAGGATCACCGATTAGGGTGGCAGTACCTCCAATATTAGAGGTGAGTATTTCGGTAATAAGAAAAGGCATAGGATTTATATTGAGACGTTCCGTTAATGTCAGGGTAACAGGTACGATGAGTAGTACTGTAGTAACATTATCTAATAATGAGGAAGCAACGGCAGTAATGATAGAAAGTAATGCCAGCAAGGAAATAGGATAGCCTTTTGTTACTTGTACTGCCCAGATTGCAACCGCCTCAAAAATACCACTGCGACGCGTAATGGACACCAAAATCATCATTCCGATAAGTAATCCTAACGTGTTAAAATCAATATCATCTTTGATGGCTACTTCCTGGCTCAAAAAACCTACAAGTATCATAACTAGACCACCGGTCATGGCGATCACTGTACGATTAAACTTTTCTAGGATGATCATGGCATAGACAAGGATGAAGATTGTGATAGCACCATAAAAGGACGGTGCTGAACTCATAAAATACCCTCCTTCTTTTTAAAAAAAATCATGGAGAAGTCTTGTTGCAGACTCCTCCATAAAAAAACAAGATATTATATTGTACCTAAAGTTATTGGAATTAGTATACGATAATTGGTAATGAGAGTCAATATTTCACAAAAAAATAGTTTTCTTGTGAAACTAGGTTATTTTACTAGTAATAAAAGCATAAATTGATTATTTACTGTAAAACAATTATAATTTAAATGATCAGATGTTATTTTGTAATTCTAGTAAATTGTGGCTCAATATAGCGTGAAAGGCAGTGACCTATATGAAAATTAATACGTTGGGTGCTCCTCAGTTGCCATCTCCCTTGGAGAGGGATACTACGAATAAGACCGAGACATCTCAAGGCCATTTCGCCTCAGACCTGCTCAAAAATCAGGATGGACAATCTCGAGAAAGATTAAATGCCTTATTGGTGGAGATTGACAATCAAGGGAAAAAATTAGGTGAAGTACCTACCTATTCCGAACTTAAAAAATACCGTGAAGTAGTACGGCAATTTGTTGGTGAGGCTGTAGGCCGTATGTATACGTTACAATCGCAACAAGGTTGGGATCGCCATGGAAGACAGAAAGTGTATACCATCATTAAAAAGGTGGATGCGACGTTAGATAGTTTAACAGAGGATGTGCGCCAGGGGCAGGAAAAGAAGCTGGATATCTTAGCGAAGCAAGACGCAATTCGTGGCATGCTAGTGGATTTATATATGTAGAGGTGCAGTATGGAGTGGAATGATATAATTGGGCATAAGGACCAGGTAGCGATATTGCGTCATATGGAAAAAAGCAAACGTATGCCTCATGCTGTTTTACTTGCTGGACCGGCTGGCATTGGTAAGAGTATGGTTGCGAGAGTACTGGCAACGGCTTTATTATGTAATAATGAGGGAGAACGACCCTGTGGTAAGTGTCCTTCTTGTTTACAAATGTCCTATGATAGTCATCCTGATTTTTTATCAATTGTCCCTGATGGGGTAACCATTAAAATTGAACAGATTCGGAATTTGCAGCATGAAGTCTCGTTGGCGCCCTATATTAGCCAGCGAAAGGTGTGTATCATTGACAATGCTCAGTTAATGACCACGCAAGCTACTAATAGCTTATTGAAGGTGCTAGAAGACCCGCCAGGAGAAATTATATTTATATTAACTACTGCAAGTAAAGATATGATGCTGACTACTATTTTATCTCGCTGTATGGTGATTTCTTTTCAACCTTTAATGGATGATGAGTTAGTCCAAGCATTAATTAACAAAGGTTGCTTGCCAGGACAGTCTGAGGTGGCAGCTCGCCTTAGTGCCGGTCGTATGGGGATTGCACTTGCATTGCTTGCGCCAGAAGGTTTTGCCCTACGGAATCAGGCAATGGAGATAATGGAAAGAGTAGTTTATGGCGGTATTGATAAGATATGGGATATTTCAGCCAAATTAGAAAAAATGGAGCGTAACGAAATTTTAGATATAATAAGGTATTTAACCTATATATTGCGTGATATACTATTGCTTGTAACGGGGCAAGGCAAGCAATTTGTGTTTAATATAGATATTGTGGAAGAATTGAGTGAACAGGCTGATCGGTGGAAGGAAAGTCAATTAACGAAAGCCATTAAAGTAGTGGAAGTTGCTAGGCGAGCCTTTCAGGCCAATGCAAATACAAGGCTTACAAGTGAAGCGTTACTGATAAAAATATATGATTTGGCAAGGGGGGTTTGAAGGTGGAAACAGTAGTAGGTGTTCGTTTTAAAAAAGCTGGCAAAGTTTATTATTTTGCACCTGGTGACATTATGCTGGTGGCAGGAGATTTTGTAATTGTTGAAACTGCTAGAGGATTAGAATATGGTGAAGTTGTAATTGGACCACGAGAAGTAACCGAGGATGCGATTGTAGCCCCGTTAAAAACAGTGCAGCGTAAAGCAACTGCTGAGGATAGCATTAAGGTAGAGGAAAATAGGGCTAAGGAAAAGGAATCTTTTTCTATTTGCGAACAAAAAATAAAAACACATGGTCTAAATATGAAATTAGTTGATGTAGAGTACACTTTTGATGTAAATAAAATTATTTTTTATTTTACTGCGGAAGGACGTATTGACTTTCGTGATTTAGTCAAGGATTTAGCAGCTGTATTTCGTACTCGCATTGAACTTAGACAAATTGGTGTACGGGATGAAGCGAAAATGATGGGAGGAATCGGCTGCTGCGGCAGACCCTTATGTTGCTCTACTTTCTTAGGAGATTTTGAGCCCGTTTCGATTCGAATGGCCAAAGATCAAAAGCTTTCTCTTAATCCTACAAAGATATCGGGGATTTGTGGACGATTAATGTGTTGCTTAAAATATGAAAATGACTCCTATGGACCTTGCTGCAAAAAAATTGCCCCTCCGGTTGTTGGATGTGAGGTCATTACGATAGATGGAGAAGGCAAAGTTACATCTGTGAACCAAGCCAAAAAAAATGCAGCGGTATTGCTTGCGAATGGTAATACGGTAGTTATTCCTTGGGAAGAAGTTGTTGAGAAGGATAACAATGGATAACCAAGTGGTATTAGGCCTAGAGGAGCGATTGGATGATTTGCTCATTGGGAAGCTAAAGATAATTCAGCATGAGAAGGAATTTTGCTTTTCTTTAGATGCGGTGCTGTTATCCCACTTTGCTACTGTAAGGCCAGGGGCAAAGGCGGTAGATTTGGGGACAGGAACTGGTGTGATTTCTCTAATTTTGGCAACCAGAGGCATTGGACATGTAACTGGCCTGGAATTGAGTCAATCCATGGCTGATATGGCAAGTCGCAGTGTTAATTTAAATAAATTAGATGAGAAAGTAACGATTATGCAAGGTGACTTGTGTAAAGTGAAAGATATATTTTCCTCAGATGGTTACGATTTGGTAGTTTCTAACCCACCCTATCGTCCAGTCGGCGGAGGTCATATAAATCCAAATGATAAAGTGGCTATGGCAAGGCATGAAGTAACTGCTACGTTAGAAGATGTTATAAATGCTGCTCGTTATTTGTTAAAGTATCGCCGTGGACGATTTGCTATGGTTCACTTGCCGGAACGTATGGCTGAAATATTAACGATAATGAGTCAGGCCGGTATTGAACCGAAAAGGTTACAACTCGTATACAGCAGTATTGGTAAAAAACCGACCATGCTCTTAGTAGAAGGCATACGAGGAGCAAATCCAGGCCTTGAAGTATTACCACCGCTAATTGTCTACAAAACTGATGGCAGCTATAGTGAAGAAATAATGAAGTATTATAAAGAGTATAGATAGAAACGTAACGAGTAACGGGTAGCGTATATACCCATTACTCGTTCTCGTTTAGCATCTACAGAGCAAATCTGATTTTAAGGATGTATTGAGGAATCATTGAGCCGCAGTGGGCACACCAGAACAGGCGTTATTACGAGAACTGAAATTTCTCTCTGCGTCCTCTGCGCCTCTGCGGTTCAAAAAACTTGAAGTATACGCCTTAGTTACTATTCTATACCATAAAAGGAAGTGAAAGTATTTGGTCGAGAAAATTGGTATGTTGTATTTGTGCGCTACGCCGATTGGAAATTTAGAAGACATGACTTACCGAGCAGTGAGGGTACTTAGTGAAGTTAGCGTCATTGCCGCGGAGGATACGCGTCATACTCGAAAATTGTTAAGCCATTTCGAAATACATACTCGTCTAGTTAGCTATCATGAACATAACAAAGTGACAAGAGGTCCTGAGATAATAGAACGTTTACTGGCAGGAGAAGATGTTGCTGTCGTAAGTGATGCTGGTTTGCCGGGAATTTCAGATCCAGGTTCTGATTTAGTGCAATTAGCTATAGAGGCAGGTATCCAGGTAGTGCCATTGCCTGGAGCGAATGCCGCCTTATCAGCACTCGTTTCTTCAGGCCTAGATACAACAATGTTTACGTTTATCGGATTTTTACCAAAAAACAAAAAAAAACGCAGGGAATTACTAACCAGCTTTGCTGCCAATCCTTATACGATGGTGTTTTATGAATCGCCCCATCGGATAAAACAAACATTAACAGAACTTAGTGGGGCATTTGGCGAGAGGCCGGCAGTGGCAGCTAGAGAACTCACAAAGAAATTTGAAGAGTTTATTCGAGGATCATTAGAGACTTTAGCTGTGCATTTTGCCGAAAATGATCCTAGAGGGGAATTTACTCTTATTGTAGGTGGACAAACATGTGATGAAGATTTGGAGATACTAGAGGCAGACAGGGAACAACTTACACTGGAAGAAGCCGTAATGGCACTAATGGAAACAGGTGTAGCAAAAAAAGAAGCGATCAAAACGATTGCTCTTAAAAGAGGGGTATCAAAAAGAGAAGTCTACCAGGCTACATTGGAGTAATTTTAATTTTGGGCAAAAAAAATAAGAGGTTATAGAACCTCTTATAAATCTTAAACAGCTTTTGTTACTGCCATGGCGTCTAAACATTCTTTACAGATGTTTTTATTTTTAAAGACCGTTACTTCATCAGCGTTACCACAGAACACACAAGAACAAGCTGGTTCATATTTGCGCAAAATGATACGATCGCTATCTACATAAATTTCTAGGGCATCTTTTTCTTCAATGGAGAGTGTACGGCGTAATTCAATTGGAATAACGACCCTGCCTAGCTCGTCCACTTTTCTTACAATACCAGTTGATTTCATAGTAATTGATTTCTCCTCTCTTTACAACAACATTCGACAATTTATGTCTAACTAAATACTACCAAAAATTATACAAGCTGTCAACCTATTTTTACCATAACAGTAAATATGTTGTACAATACTCCGGAGAATTTTGTCATAATGAGGGGAATGGTGGAAAGAGGCTAGAATCATTCGACATTAGTGTATATTTTTGGTAAAATAGGATCATCTTAAAAAGATATAAAAAAATAATTTAAATGTCGAATTATGGCGTGAATGATTATTGTAAAGAATTTTAAGTGCAATACCTATAGGTTTACATAAGTAAAGGAAAATTGGTCTTTTAAATCTGGAAAATGTTAAAGTTTACTACTATAATTATTTTATGTTACACAATATAAGGAGGCTATTAAAAGCTATGGAAAAAAAACCATTTTATATTTCAACACCAATTTACTACCCGAGTGATCGTTTACATATCGGTCATGCTTATACGACAACAATTGCAGATGCAGCGGCTAGGTACAAACGTTTGAATGGTTGCGAGGTTCTTTTTCTTACAGGTTCTGATGAACACGGCCAAAAAATTCAGCGAAAGGCTGCGGAACAAAATGTTACTCCGATTGCTTATGTTGATAAAATTGTAGATTCCTTTAAACAATTATGGGAAAAACTTAATATTTCTAATGATGATTTTATCCGTACAACAGAACAACGCCATCATGAGGTAGTACAAGCTATTTTCCAAAAGATTTATGATAAGGGTGACATTTATAAAGCTGCTTATGAAGGCTGGTATTGTACACCTTGCGAGACATTTTGGATTGAACGTCAGGTTGTAGATGGAAAATGTCCTGATTGTGGTCGTCCTGTAGAAATGGTACAAGAAGAAAGCTATTTTTTCCGTATGTCTAAATACCAAGATCGATTGCTTGCTTATATTGAAAGTAATCCTGACTTTATTCAGCCAATCACTAGACGAAATGAAATGCTCAATTTTATTAAGGGTGGTCTAGAAGATTTATGTGTTTCTCGTACTACCTTTGATTGGGGCATTCCCGTGCCATTTGATACCAAACATGTAGTTTATGTATGGTTTGATGCCTTAACCAATTATATTACCGCTGCTGGATATCTTGATGACCGAGAGAAATTTGCAAAATTCTGGCCAGCAGATATACATTTAGTAGGCAAGGAAATTGTGCGGTTTCATAGTATTATTTGGCCAATTATTTTAATGGCTTTGGATCTTGAACTACCTTCCCAGGTATATGGCCATGGGTGGTTAATCATGGAAGGGGATAAGATGTCCAAATCCAAAGGTAATGTAATTGATCCAGTGGCTTTAATTGAAGAATTTGGTCCAGATGCCATCCGTTATTTTCTGCTTAGAGAAATTACATTAGGGTTGGATGGAAATTTTTCGCGGGAAGCATTAATTAACCGCATAAACGCAGATTTGGCCAATGACTTAGGCAATTTATTACATCGGACTTTAAATATGATTGGCCGCTTTAATGAAGGGGTTATTAAGCCGTCTGGTGATGTAGAAGAAGTTGACAGAGCCCTGACAGAGTTAGTACAAAGTACTGTAAATCAGTATGAAAAGTTAATGGATAGCATGGATATTAATGCTGCCATAAAAATAGTGTGGACATTGATCAGCCGTACCAATAAATATATTGATGAAACTGCACCATGGGCATTGGCAAAGGATGAGTCTAAGAGGGCACGTCTCAACACAGTATTGTACAATTTGGCTGAAACCCTTAGAGTTGTGGGGGTTCTTATTTATCCTTTTATGCCGATTACAGGACCTAAAATTTGGGCTCAGCTAGGCATTCCTGCTGACTTTAAAACCGTATCCTTAGAGGATGTCAAAGGTTGGGGGAAACTTCCAGTCAATGGCTTGGTAGCAAAACCAGAACCAATTTTTCCACGGATTGAGGATAAAGTAGTTGAAGTTCCAGTTGAGGAAAAGACAGAAGAGAAACCAAAAACAAATGTGGTGGCAGAGTCTACAAATAGTTTACCTGAAGTAACAATTGAAGAGTTTGCCAAAATGGATCTTAGAGTTGTTACTGTACTAGCAGCTGAAAAGGTGGAAAAGGCTGATAAACTTTTAAAACTTACAGTAGATTTAGGTACAGAACAACGCACCATTGTATCAGGAATTGCTAAACACTATGCACCAGAAGATTTGGTAGGAAAAAGTGTAGTGATGATAATCAATTTAAAACCAGCGAAGATTAGAGGCATTGAATCCCGCGGTATGGTACTTGCTGCTTCTTGTGATGAAAAACTAATCGTCGTCACCGCTCCCGAAATGCCAGCTGGTAGTAAAGTAAAATAAAGAAGACTTGATTCAGATGGAGTTTTAACTCCATCTGAATCTTAGCCCTTCTTATCCAGGGACTTAGCCGCTCTTAACTCCCATTTATATAAGTGAGCCTTGGATTCGAAAATCCTTAGAGCGAACTTACTTCGAGTTTTAAAGACTGTTATCCTAACCAGAGGGCAGGATATTACAGGCTGTTAACGAGATGAAGATGGGAGTCTTAGATCGATTTAGTCATCGGATAAATTTACATAAAAAAGCAAAAGCGCCTGCAATAGGCGCTTTTGTCAACTAGAATAAAGGAGTTGTTTTTCTATGTTATTTGACTCTCATGCTCATATCGATGATGAAAAGTTTGATAATGATCGTGATCAAGTAGTGGCTAGAGCCTTGGAAAATGGTATAACAGGAATCATTAATGTAGGTGCTTGTATGGCTTCCTCGGCTCGTTCTATAGCCTTAACACAAAAGTATGAAAATATCTATGCAGCTGTAGGCATCCATCCTCATGACGCAAAAGACGCTTTGGAAGATGATTACGAACAACTCGCTCAGTGGACAAAGTTACATAAGGTTGTAGCGATTGGTGAAATTGGTTTAGACTATTATTATGATTTATCACCTCGGGAAGTGCAACGGGCTGTTTTCATTCGCCAACTTGATATTGCGCGGCAAACGGGCGTACCTTTTATTATTCATGACCGTGATGCCCATGGAGAGATTTTAGATATTTTGAGAAAGGAAGCCAAAGGAGTGCCAGGTGTATTGCATTGTTTTTCCGGTAGCTTAGAAATGGCCCGTGAAGTACTTAAGATGGGGCTTTATATTTCTATAGCAGGTCCCATTACCTTTAAAAATGCTGCAAAGCTTCCAGAAATTGCGGCAACGGTTCCTCTGGAGAGGTTGTTAGTGGAGACAGACTCTCCTTATTTAACACCACATCCTCATAGGGGAAAGAGGAACGAGCCTGCTTATGTAAAGTTGGTTGCCCAACAGGTTGCCGATTTGCGTGGTATAGAATTGTCTGCATTAGCTAAGGCAACCAGAGAGAACATAAGAAGTTTATTTAAAATATAGAAATTAACAGAATAAATTACCTTGTGTGGGAATATCTTGATAAAGAGTATTCCCACTTTTTATTTTAGAAAAGGAGGTTAGCTTTAATCGATTTCTTAATTTTAAGGATTAAGATGACTATTTTCTAATTCATGCATAAATAAGGACATTTTGGCAAATAATCTATATAATTTAGCAAAATAATTAACAAAATTTAAAATAATATTGGACAATAAACGAAACTCGTGGTATAATACTCAAACGTTTGAAAAGGAGGTATTTTATGCGTCAAATCGAATTGAAAAAGTTTATTTTTCGACAAAAGATGCTACCCCTACTTCTCTCACTGTTCACTGTTTTATTGGTGGCGACAGGGTTCATGTTTGCCAACAAGAAGGTTCAAATTGCCGTGGATGGCAGCACCATGATGATTAGCACATTACATAGTAAACCGGAAGAGGTTTTAGCTCAAGCCGGAATAAATTTAGGATCCAAAGACGAATATCGTCTGTCAACAGCAAAACTGGCTGATGGCAGTGTGATTTCTGTATATCGTGCTGTGCCTGTTACAATGACCTATCGGGGAAAAACAGAGGTTTTGGTAACCGCTAAACCTACGATAGGAGAATTGGCTGAAAGCTTGGGATTAGAAAAAGAAAATACCAAGCTTATTCCGGATGGACAGACCAAGTTAGAAGCAAATATGGTGATTCAGGCTGTATCGTTAACGGAAAAAGTTGTTGAACGCGATGTTCCCGAACGATTTACAGTAGTTCGTCAGCCTGATTCCACAATGGAGAAAGGTGTAGAGAGAGTTGTAGAAGACGGACAGGATGGTATTAAAACCGTTACTGTTCGTATTCATTTTGCTGATGGTGTAGAGGTAAGTGCTGAACAAGTTAGTGAGAAGATTAAAGAGGCGCCAAAGCCTCAGGTCATTCATGTGGGTACTCGAGATATGATTGAAACATCCAGGGGATCCATGAGATTTAGTCGAGTAGAAGCAATGGAGGCCAGTGCTTACCTGCCAACGGATGGATCATCGGCTGGTATAACGGCAACCGGCGTACAAGCTCGCCGTGGTATTGTGGCCGTGGATCCTGATGTCATACCTCTTGGAACCAAGGTGTATGTACAAGGGTATGGTTTAGCTACGGCTGCTGACGTTGGTGGTGCTATTGTTGGTAATCGTATTGATTTATGTATGGAAGATGACAGTGAGGCCTGGAGATTTGGTAGACGCGTAGTAAAAGTTTATGTTCTTGACTAACAGGGGGTATACTCCCTGTTCTTTTTTTGATACTATAATAAGGATATTAAAATAGTAGTTATTAACCACAAAGACACAATGTCGCTGCTTAGGCACATAAGAAAAGACTTGGCTTAGGCCAAGTCCTCAGACGCAGGCAGAAGCCTTAGTCGTTCTTACTTGGAATCAAGGAAGTGTTATACTTTCTGATTCCGCAAAGAAAAACTTCTTAGTGCTCTTTGTGTCTTTGTGGTTCAAATAGTTTCTACATTCTCTATATTTGAAATACCACTAGCGGTTTTTTTGTAGTGAGAACGTATCTGGAAGAGGTAGAATGAATTGATTAAAGAAGTTATTGTTGTGGAAGGCAAAAATGATATACACGCGGTAAAGCGGGCTGTGGATGCTGATTGCATTTCGACAGGTGGCTTTGGGTTATCAGCTCATAGTTTAGAAAAAATTGAACATGCTTATAAAAAACGGGGCATAATTATTTTGACGGATCCAGATAGTGCTGGTGAGCGAATCCGCAAATTTTTGAGCCAACGTTTTCCCGAGGCGAAACATGCTTTTGTTCCTAAAGAGGATGCAATGGCAAAAAATGATATTGGTATTGAACAAGCATCTGGTGAAGCCATCCGTGCAGCACTTTCGAAGGTGCGCTATTTAGAGTGGCAGCCAAGTGAAGAGTTTGTTTGGGCAGACATTATGAACTGGGGTTTAAGTGGCGCGAAGGATGCTTCAGCTAGGCGAGCAATCTTAGGAGCCAAACTTGGTATTGGTTATGCCAATGCGAAAACCTTTTTGCAGCGACTGAATCATTACGGCGTAACCCGTAATGAGTTTGAACAGGCCGTAGAATTAAATTTGGAGGCATACGATGAAACAGCCGACTATAGCAAATAAAGAAGTTACGTACCACATCCTAAAACGATTTGGTATTCGTATGAGCAAAAAATTGGGGCAGAATTTTTTAATTGATGAACATGTGGTGCGCAGTATTGTCGAGGCTGCCAATATTACAGATGGAGATGCGGTGCTAGAGATTGGTCCTGGCATTGGTACTTTAACGCAAGGTCTTGCAGAAGCGGGAGCCAATGTTACGGCTGTGGAAATTGATCGGCGACTCATTGAAGTATTGGCAAAAACTCTAGAAGGCTATGATAATATTCGCGTAGTCCATGGAGATATTTTAAAGATTAATATCGCCAAGGAAGTAATGGCACCTCGTTATAAAGTGGTCGCTAATTTACCTTACTATATTACTACACCTATTATTATGGGTCTATTAGAGGCGCGGATGCCAATTGATGTATTGGTAACTATGGTGCAAAAAGAAGTTGCTCTACGAATGGTGGCTGTACCTGGTACGAAAGACTATGGTTCATTATCTGTAGCCGTCCAGTATTATACGAAACCAGAAATTATGTTCAAAGTACCACCTGCATCCTTTGTTCCGCCGCCAGCTGTAGATTCGGCTGTGATTCGCTGTACGGTAAGAGAAAAACCCCCGGTCGAAGTAAATGAAAGAGTCTTTTTTAGAATTGTCAAGGCTGCTTTTGCTCAGCGCCGTAAAACCCTGTCCAACACGCTGAAAACAACAGGTGTACCTGCAGAAACACTGAAGATTATCTTAGAAAAAGCAGGCATAGATGGTACTCGCCGTGGTGAGACCTTATCAATTGAAGAATTTGCTGCCATTGAGAACGTTTGGATTCAGTAATAAAGAAGACTTGATTCAGATGGAGTTTTAACTCCATCTGAATCTTAGTCGCACTTATCCAGGGACTTAGCTGGTCTTAACTCCCACTTATATAAGTGAGCCTTGGATTCGAAAATCCTTAGAGCGAACTTACTTCGAGTTTTACAGACTGTTATCCTAACCAGAGGGCAGGATTTACAGGCAGTTAACGAGATGAAGATGGGAGTCTTAGAGCGGTTTAGTCATCGGATAAAAAAGTATATAAAGAAGGCCTACTTTTTTAAAAGTAGGCCTTCTTTATCTGCTTAATGAGTTAGTGGTGCCCCAAAAAGTCCCGTTGTCATAACAAAAAAACGCTTTGCTAAGGAGTTATTTCAAACATAATGGATTCCCTGTGAGAAAATGGTCTAATACATCAAAGCGTCGTTCGCTATGATAACCTGTATAGGTTTTGTTTTGCCATTGGCGTGTACGGGGAGTATTTTGAAAAACACTAATTGCCTCTAGGCAATCACCTACAATGGTTTCAATAATTTTAGCACCGTGAACATTGGTTTTAAGAGATGAGCCTAATTGATAATGGGGAATTGTAGTGGCTACGTCAATCTTAAGTTTGTTAATTCTTGACAATGCCATAGTTACGGGGGGGATTGCTAATTCGCGAAGGGGTATAGTGGTTAAAAAACGCCGTGAAACGGCATGGGGACCATGGGAGGGAGTTGCTAAGTTTATTTTTTTGTCTAAACCTAGTTCTTTATTAAGGTTTAATCTCCATTGGAAGGTAGGGTTATAGCGTTCTATGTGGCGGGGCGGGGAGGGATAACAGTTGGTTAAAGCCATATCCAAGTGCTTAATTAATACTCCATCAATAAGTTCTGTTAAACTTTCAGCAAAAGTTCCTACCATATCACCGTCCACAAAAGCCACTACATCGCTGCCCATTGCTAAAGCTACCTTTGCGCCAATTGCTCGGGGGATGTCAATACCGAGACGTTCGTGAAAATAAAGAATTTGTAACTTTGGAATACCAATTTGTAAGACTTCATGCAACGTAGAATCAACGGAGCCGTTTGCTACTAAAATAATTTGATCAATTTGTAATGTGCTTAAGTTTTGTAGGACTGTTACAATACGTCCAGCTTCATTCTTTGCTGGGACAACCACAGTAATCATGCGCCATCACCTCGATGATTTTGAGTGCGGTGCATGTGACCTTAAAAAGGCCACAGGTGTAATACAGTATATTGAATAGAGGTGTATTTTGACACCGATTTGAAAAAGATAAATATACGTTTGAATAAAACTGAGATCAAAGTTTAGATCAAAACAAAAGCATCAACATTTTTTCTTCCCTTCTCCCATTGGTGGCATTTTGCTTTATGCTACATAGTATGTAATAAGCGAGGGAGGGATGAAGGTGGCGAATGTAGCAATAGGAGATTTGGTAATCCGCAAATCCCATGGCGGTGATATTGTCTTTAAAGTAACAGACATATTCGAAGATACTGTAGGGCAGTTGCACTGTGTCTTAAAGGGGATGCATTTACGCTTAGTAGCAGATGCGCCTATCGTTGATTTGGAACGTGTAGGTGCAGAGCATTTGCGTAATGAAATTTTGCATATGGAAAGTGTGCATAATGATACATTAAAAAGGGTTATGATGCGGCGTAGTATAGAACGAGAAAGAGTCAATCTAAACCGTTCGGAGAGTTCTAAGAAGTATGATTACTTTGATTTACCTGGTCGGGTTTTGCATTTGGATGGCGATGAAGAGTATCTTAACATGTGTTTGAAAACCTATGGACAAATGAACATGCAAGCCGTTGGCCGATGCATTGAGGAGTCTAAACAATCTGAACAAGTGATTGAGTTAGTCGATCAATACCGCCCCGATATTTTGGTGCTAACGGGTCACGACGCCCTAATAGGCGGCGGAAAAAAGGATTTACGGGATATTAATAATTACCGTAACTCTAAATATTTTATAGAGTCAGTAAAAAAGGCTAGAATCTTTGAACCGTCAAGGGATGACTTGGTCATTTTTGCTGGTGCTTGCCAATCTTACTTTGAAGCAATACTGGCCGCAGGATCGAATTTTGCAAGTGCACCGACAAGGATTTTCATTCATGCTTATGATCCTGTTTTTATTGCAGAAAAAGTGGCTTTTACTCCGATCAATCGTACAGTAGATTTAGGTGATGCTATTACAGCATCCGTTACAGGTATTGAAGGAGTAGGTGGGGTAGAAACAAGAGGGAAATTCAGATTAGGATTACCCAAGACACCTTATGGTACTTAATAAAAACACCTCCAATGATGACTTGCGATCATTGGAGGTGTTTTTCACTTTCTATCTTTATATAGATATCTAAATTAGTGCCTCTATTTATCCGATGACTAAACCGCTCTAAGACTCCCATCTTCGATAAGCGGGAGTTAAGAGCGGCTAAGTCCCTGGATAAGTGCGACTAAGATTCAGATGGAGTTAAAACTCCATCTGAATCAAGTCTTCTTTATGAAATTTTTGTGTTTTTGCTTGCAATTTAACATATATATAATTGGAAAGGTAAGAGTTATATGAGCTTTGATAAGATTAAAAAGATAGTTAAGAATAGGTGGTAATAATCGGAGGTATAGGAATGAATGAATTTATTACAGGGATATTAGGAAACTATTCTCATTTTTTTAATATGGCGGAATTTACTAGTGTTGTTTATAATCCTATGAATTGGGCGATTATCGGTAGCTTGATTTTATTAGAAGGGCTGTTATCAGCGGATAATGCCCTAGTGCTAGCGATCATGGTTAAGCATTTGTCGAAAAATCGTCAGAAAAGGGCGTTGTTTTATGGTATATTAGGTGCTTATCTGTTTCGATTTGTCGCTATAGGCCTAGGTACTTATTTAATTAAAATCTGGTGGATTAAAGCTGCTGGTGCTTTGTATCTTTTATGGATGTCATTTCAGCACTACTTTTATAAAAAAAGCGGTAAGGATAATGCTGTCACGGAAACGCCACATGGTTTTTGGCGTACCGTATTAGCTGTTGAAATTATGGATATTGCTTTTAGTATTGATAGCGTCTTGGCTGCTTTTGGGATCAGCGATCACATTTGGGTTTTATACCTAGGAGGTATTTTTGGTGTCATGATGATGAGAGGGGTGGCGCAGATCTTTTTGACCCTAATTAATAAATATCCAGAGTTAGAAACAACGGCATATATTTTAATTAGTATTATTGGCGCTAAAATGATGGCATCTGTCTTTAATTACCATGTTAGCCAAACGGTGTTTTTCTCTATCTTGTTAACTATATTCTTTGGTACATTTGTGGTGCATCACTGCCGCAAACGGAATGCTTAAAAGGCTATTGTAGCTATCCTTTTACATCAAAGGAGCGAGCTATTTTGCAGTAGATAGCCAAATTTTATTACAATATGCCTTGGGATTTTTGTATGTCCGCAAATTACATATAAATAATTGCTGAAACTAACCTGGGCTGACTTACATACAATAGAGAGATACAAGATAGATTTGAATTACTAGACTTTAATTTAATTAAACTGGTAAAGAATAAGTTGATAATAATCCTTGTAGTATTTCTGTTCTATTTACAGTAAAGATAGTAATTGTTGACCTTAAATAAATAACAAAAGGGGTGGGGTTATGGAGAAGGATATCGGGTTATGGAGACATTGGTCTTTTTGGGGGTTCCATTTTGTCTTTCATCTTATGCTTGGAATCGTAGCAATAAGTGCTGGTATTGCTGTTATTATGAATGATCAAATCCTAAGTGGCCTAGGGCTAGTGGGAGCAGGGCTCTTTGCCGTGTTAAATGGCGGGGCGGGGTGCATAGAATTATGGAAAAGTAAGAAATCCAGGAGAAGTAGAATAAATATAAGCCAATAGAACAAAAGGCGCAATGCCATTGTTCTATTTTTTTTACATCGAAATATATTGTTATGTAAACATTACCACAACCTAAAAACAGGATTTTCGCTGTTGTATGTGGAATAAACACTCTTATGTCCAATATAAAAGGCATTATTATGTTAAGTAGAGAGGTAGGTAATTATATTGAAAAACCAAAAGTTATTTAGTATGGTCACCCTTGGATTTTTAACGGTTTCACTAGTCACGACATCGTTTGGCGGAATTTTTGCTAAAGCTGCGTTCGCAGCTGAATCTGAGGTCAGTGTCCAGGACGAAAAGAGTAAAGATAATAAAGGACTCGTAAATGGAGCTTTGGCTTTAGGTTTGATTGCCTTAGTTTCAAGTCATGGAGGAAGTAAAGGAGACGTTAGTACGCCAAGTAAATCTACAACGTCTACAACAGGAAATACAACGACTACTACAGGAAACACGACTACCACAACACCTGCTGCAACAACGGGAACGGCAGCAAATGAAAAATTAGCATTTGATTTATTAAATGCAGATAGAGCAAAAAATGGCTTAGCTCCATTGAAGCTTAATTCACAGTTAACAAAATTAGGGGAAAATTACGCGAAGGATATGATACAACGTAACTTCTTTGCTCATACGGATCCGGATGGTAAATCACCTTTCGATCGGATGGCGAATGCGGGGATCAGCTATAAATCAGCAGGGGAAAACTTAGCAATTAATACAAATGTAACGACTGCTGAAACAGCTTTTATGAACAGCTCAGGTCACAGGGCGAATATTCTTAATTCCAGCTACACAGACGTTGGGGTTGGTGTCGCTTATGATTCCAAAGGATCAGCCTATGTAGTACAAGAATTTATTGGCAAGTAAAACCTTAAAAAACAGTAAAAAAACCTACGGCCTAGCCGTAGGTTTTTTTTGCGGAATCAGAAAGTATAACACTTCCTTGATTCCAAGTAAGAACGACTAAGGCTTCTGCCTGCGTCTGAGGACTTGGCCTAAGCCAAGTCTTTTCTTATCATTCAAAATTACATAGAAACGCCGCATTTAGGACACATGCCACGGTGCCTGTGATAATCATATTCATGACCACAGCAGGGGCAAATTTTGTAAAGGCGGTATTGGCATACTCTATACAGTTTGTAATAAGTTTTATAGGTCTTCACACATTCTTTTTCCATTTTGCATTTCATTTTTGACATATCTGAACACATGCTCGAATAACAATCCTCACCCATTTTTTCTTTCATATAGGGCATTTCATCACAGTGATCTTCTTCATCCATATGGCAATAGTCTTGCTTGTGATGATGACAGTCGTATTTTGGATAATCCATTAATTAACAGCCTCCTTTATTTTAGCACTACCTTGTGAAAAGGGATTTATTATATGCTATGCGAGTAGCGGTTAAAGTGTTATGTCTAATATAATATTTTTTAGAAGTAAAATATCTTACTGACGCCATTTGTTTAAACCTTTTTGCACATAAAATATCATGTCGGCATATATATAAATAGAACATAAAAAGGGGGGAATACGTGTGGACGATAAAGATATTCGTCAAAACTATAATCCGTGTACATTAGGAGTGGAAACTGGCCCGCAAAATATTATTGTGCGCCAAGTCATTGGAGAAGGAGAAGAACAAAAGGTTCTGGATATCCATGTTGTTGTTCCTGATACAAAACCTGCTGTTGAACAGATTATTGATGTTTTTGTCAAGAATTTAGAAATCAATTGTGTTGATGTAATTTTTGATAAAATAATCGTTCGCGGTGAATTCGAAGTAAAAACCATCTATGTAGCTGATTTACCTAATAACCCTGTGCATGCTATTGAAATCAAGCATTTCAGATGGACTCAGGATATTGATATGCCTGGTGCACGTCGAGGTATGGATGCGGATGCCAGTGTCTTCGTCGAATTTGTAGATTATGATTGTGATGAATGGTCTCGTGCCTACAAGTACAAATATGGCGAAATGGATTGCAATGATGATGCTGATGATGATTGTGACGACGATTGTGATGACGATAGCGACAATGATTGTGATGACGACCACCACGACCACGATCACGACCACCATAATTGCAATGATGCCCATAATTGCAATAACCACAAGCATCACAAACACCACCATCACCATTGCAGTCGTGAGTTTGACATTTCCATCGTACTTAAGATTATTGGTAAGGTTATCGCCGACCGTGAAGTGCAGATTGGCGCGGTAGGCAGCCTGCCTACCAAACCTAAAGGATGAGTAAGGTAGTCATATGTTTCTAAAGGGGGGGAGTTTAATGAGTGATGAGTTAAAGCAAAGTTCTAGGGCCACAGATATTGAAACAATGAATACCATGGCAGAAAATTGCGGATGTCCAGAGCCAGGCCCGGAAACGATTGAAGTCGAACAAGTCTTAGGCGCAGAAATGAAGCAAAAGGTTGTAGAATTTGACATGTTCCTACCTGAGCAAAAGCCAGATATTGAACAAGTCATTGATGTGTATGTAAAAGATGTAGATATTGATACAGTAGATGTTATTAGAAATAAGGTTATTATTCGCGGTGATTTAGAAGTAAAAGTAATGTATGTAGCAGATCTGCCCAATCAACCCGTTCATGCATTTGAAAAACGCCATGTACGTTTTACTCGGGATATTGATCTTCCTGGTGCAGAGCCAGGCATGGATGCTACTGCCGATCTTACTGTTGAGTATGTAAACTATGAATTCCATAAGCATCATGATAGACGTAAAGTATATGTTACCATTGTTCTTAAATTCTGGGCACGTGTTATTGTAACAACGCAAATGGATGTGTATGCCCTAGGGCCAGTTACAGACGTTAGCGAAATATCGTATAATACCGCCGATGCAACGACATCCTTATTTAATAACCAAGACATTGTTTCTGCTTCACAGACGGGTGGTGGAAATATTGAGGGTGTTGGTGAAGAAAACTATTTTGTAACCGGACCAAGTATGGGTTATGGAGAATTTAATGTAACCGGACCAGGTATTCCTCAAACTGCTGGTACGAGTATGGGAGTTAGCGGAACAGGTACTATTACCGGAGATAATGTTAATATTCGCACAGGTCCAGGCACTAATTTTCCTGTGGTGGTCAAGGCGAAAAAAGGTGACACAGTAATCATTAAAGAACAGGCCTTTGGCTGGTATCGAGTGGTTCTTAATAGCAGTTCTACCGTAGGTTGGGTTGCAAGTTGGTTAGTCCAGACTGCTGGTACACCAACAACTCCCAAAGGATAATGAAGGCGCAAAAATATCGCACAACCTGCTTATATAAGTAGTTTGTGCGGTATTTTTTTACTAGTATTTAATAAGGGTGCATATATTGTAGAGTACTAGATAAAAAAATAAGGGAAAATTTATCGCAACTTGGAAAAAGAGGGGGGGAGGAAGGTGCTAACAGCAGTTCAATACCTTGGTTCAGTAGGAGTTGGTGTTACATCACCTCAGGTGTTTCGCGCAAATGACGGAAACGTATATGTGGTTAAATTACAAAATAATCCCATGGGAGCAAAGGTACTAGTGAATGAATATATAGCATGTTGGTTTGGTAAACGGATGGAATTATGTTTTCCCCCAGGAGATATGCTAGAGATTGATCAGCAGGTACTACAAAAAAATAAGCGGATGCGTGCTGCGGGGATTCGTTGTAGAACGCATTTCGCCAGTCAATATATTCATAGTAATCGATATGTCACGCGAAATAATTTATATAAGGCTGTGAATAAAACAGCTATGGCTGGTGTCATGTTATTTGATCATATGTTTCACAACATTGATCGTACAAAAAATCGCAAAAATTTATTAGCACATGTAAAAGACTCTGTTCATATGTTATATGCCATTGATAATTCTCACCTATTTGTGCGTGGGCGCTGGAATGTAGGGACGTTAGAAAAACTAGTAACGAAAATAGCTGTGAATCAACGTAGGGTATATGGTTGGTTACTTACTTATTTTCTCATCGCCAAAGATTTTGCTCCTTTTGCAGCCCGGGTTAAAGAGATTACTAAGGAGGATTTAGTTCAGCTTGTAGAGAGCATTCCTCAGGAGTGGCTGCCCAAAGTAGAAGAGCGAGAAGCGTTGCTTGCCTTTATGATAAGCCGCTGTGAAATGGTGGATGCAATCGTATTGCGTTTATGTCAGTCAATTCCGGATATAAACAGGCGTACCCACCTTTACTAGGGAAAAGAGTTCTTCAACATTGCTATTGTGCATACGAATACAGCCATGGGATACCATAGTACCAATTAACCAAGGTTGGTTGGTACCATGAATGCCATACGAATCCAAATTTAAACCTAACCAGCGAGTACCTAACATGCCACCTGGATTCATCATTTTATAAACAATGGAATAATCCCCTAGAGGTGTGGGAGTGGCGGATTTACCAATCCCTACTGGATACTGACGTACAGGAGTGTTACCATTAAAGAGTGACAGTTGCCGAGAAGATTCGGTAATCAAAATATTGGCTCTAGGTAAGGACAAATCAGCTCGTTTACTGGAAGGCAGAGATTTGATGGTAGTGATTCTTGCTTGTTGCAGGCGGCAGTAGGTAAGAGGATCTACCATTCCTGTTGTAGGAAGGTGCTCTTTTTCTTGGAATAAAGTAACGGCGCGGATTGTTTCTATATCATATTTATTATGGATCGGTCCTTGATAAAATTCTTGTTTGACCAGTAGCTGCTGTATTTCTCCAATGAGAGGGTTCTCGCTATCTTCCTTAAAATCAACAGTAAGTAATCGGTGGGGCAAGTAGAGGGTACGAAGATTCATAAAATCTACCTCCTGAAAAAATCTTTAGTTATTATATGTTCAAATGGTTTGGCTGGTGCAGCGTATAAATAGGGGTAGTAAAGGGTCAAAATATCCATGACGACAATTCAGTAGTAAAGGCTCGACAATCCCAAAAGATATAAAATATATTGTATAAAATATTACTGATATTTGCAGGCAAACCCCCCTATCATGTCGAATACAATAAAATCATTGTTTTGTGGGGGTGCATTACCATATGGAGCATATAAAGGCAGAAGATGAATTACAGTTGGTTACTTTTCGGCTGGCAAGTGAGGAGTATGGACTTCCTATTACGAAAGTTCAGGAAATCAACCGCTTATTACCAGTTACTAAGTTGCCGCAAACACCTTCTTTCATGGAAGGAATTATTAATCTTAGGGGTCGCATCATTCCGGTGATTGATTTAAGAAAAAGATTTCAATTATCAATAACAGAGCATGATGATGATACACGGATTGTTGTTGTAGAAATGAATGGACAAACCGTAGGTGTTACCGTTGATGCAGTGAAAGAAGTCGTAAGGTTGAGCACCGCAAACATTGAGACGCCACCGGCTTCAATCGCGGTAGATTCTCGGTTTATTAATGGAGTTGGCAAGACGGACGATCGTCTAATTATTTTATTAGATATTGATCAAGTCTTAACAGCCCAGGAAGAAGTTGCTGTAAAGCAAATGAATGATTAGGTGAGTATGCTAAAAGTAAGAGGAAATGCGAAAATTAATTTAACCCTTGATGTCCTTTATAAAAGAGAGGACGGGTTTCATCAAGTAGAAATGATAATGCAAGCCATAGAACTTGCTGATATACTTCATTTAGAAGAAAGAGAAAATGGCAATATAAGTGTGAAAAGTAATATTTCCAGATTGCCTTGTGATCATAGAAACTTAGCTTACCGAGCGGCAGCTCTGATTAAAGAAACTTGTCAAGTGAATAAAGGTGTACATATTCATCTGGAAAAAAACATTCCTGTGGCTGCTGGTTTAGCTGGTGGCAGCACAGATGCTGCCAGTGTGCTAACGGGACTTAATAAATTATGGAAGTTAGGCTTATCTGTTTCCGAATTGGAGATACTCGGAGCTAAGTTAGGTTCAGATGTACCTTTCTGTTTACGAGGTGGTACTATGCTGGCAACAGGACGAGGTGAACTATTAAAGCCACTTACGGACTTAAAACCTTGTTATGTAGTATTGGCAAAGCCGCCCATTGGTGTTTCGACTGCTTGGGTCTATCGCCAATATCGGGGACAGGATGTAAAAGATCATCCTGATACTGATGGAGTGGTAGCTTGTCTAAACCAGGGCGATCTAACTGGTGTAGCCAATCGCTTGCAAAATGTATTAGAAACGGTAACAATTAAAGAGCATCCTGAAATTAAGGAACTCAAAAAAACTATGATGCAATACGGTGCAATGGCCAGTTTGATGTCGGGCAGCGGGCCTACTGTCTTTGGACTAGTAGAGGAGCAGGCCGGAGCCGAGTACCTTGCTGCAAAAATTAGAAGCCAAAGGTCGGCAGAAGTATTTGTAACTAAGATAGTAGGAAAAAATGGGGGAGTATAATGGAGCGGCGTTTATTACCAATTAAGTTAGATAGCTATCAACCTCTTCGGGAAGTGGTATGTGAAACCTTACGGAATGCAATTGTTTCTGGTGTATTACAACCTGGAGAACGTTTGATGGAAATCCAAGTAGCTGAAGAGTTAGGTGTAAGTCGTACCCCGGTCAGGGAAGCCATCCGCAAGTTAGAATTGGAAGGCTTTGTCGTAATGATTCCAAGGCGTGGCACCTATGTTTCCGATCTTTCGATTAAAGATATTACAGAAGTATTTGAAGTAAGAACATCATTGGATGTTTTAGCTGCAGGACTGGCAGCAGAACGTATTACCGAAGAAGAATTAGAACAAATGGAAAGGCTCTTAGTCGAAATTGGCGGCTACATTGAAGTAAATGATATGGATAAAATTGTAGAAGCCGATAGCCAATTTCATGATATTTTATACCGGGCGAGTCGGAATGAACGCCTTGTGGGAATCATAAATAATTTACGGGAACAACTCACTCGTTTTAGGTCTTTATCTATGTCATATCCAGGTAGACTTAAAGAAATGTTTGGTGAACATACTCGCATGGTTGAGTCGTTAGGACAGAGAAATGTATCCTTAGCTCAACAATTTGCAGGAGAACATATGGCGAATGCGGAACAAGTCTTATTAAAAAATATGCTAGAGAAGGGTTCGCATTCAAAGCAAGAATAGTTTTCGATTTTTTTGGATACTATATAGAGAGATCGTGATTTTTATAAACTTTAATGAACATTCACATGGGAGGTTTGGGTTATATGTATGATGCCATTATACTGGCTGGCGGTGAAAATAGTGAACATTTGAGTAAGTTTTCATCTCAGTCGTATGAGGCGATGATTGAAATAGCTGGTAAACCTATGGTGACCTTTGTGGCAGATGCATTGGCAGCTTCCCCCCAAGTGGATCGAATATTTATAATGGGGCCAATTCCTCAATTGCAAAAATGCAGATTTCCAGATAATGCAGTACTACTTGAGGGAGGCTGTACTCTTTTAGAGACAATTCAACTGGGGATGAAAGCGTTAGGTCATGAAAATAAGGTGCTAGTCGTTACTGCAGACATTCCCCTTTTAACTCCGAATGCCATAGCTGATTTTTTCACCCAATGCGCCCAGGTAGAGGCGGATTTGTATTATCCGATTGTTAGTAAGGAAATTAATAATAAATTTTATCCCAGTAGCAAACGCACTTATGTACGTTTTAAGGATGGAACCTATACGGGGGGCAATATTTTTTTAGTTAATCCCAAAATTGTACCGCAATGCCTCTTAGTGGCTGAGAGGCTCATTAATAATCGTAAAAATCCTTTTAAACTTTGTTGCATATTAGGTTGGGGATTTGTATTACAATTTTTCCTTGGGACATTGAGTTTAACTAAGGTGAAAGAAAGGGTAGCTACATTATTAGGTATTACAGGTGCTGTTGTTCAATCGCCCTATCCTGAGCTGGGGATTGATGTTGATAAACCAAGCGATTTAGAATTGGTTCGCACTACTTTCTCTTTTCGCTCCTAGTGTTATAAGGCGTGACTTGGCTTATGCCAAGTCACGCCTTATAACATTAGAATACCTCTGCTTTTTTTGCAGTTAAAATGAAAAATAATTATAATTTTGTGCAGGGATTTGATCTTTTGCGGAGAAAGTGAATGAAAATATTAAAAAACAGGATAATATTCGGTGTTTTTCATGATGGAGGATAAAAAGCAATGACGAAAGTACGGAGAGTGGAAAGAGTTGTAGCCCTTAGCAAAATGTTGATGGACATGCCTGGCTATCTATTTTCATTGGGACATTTTAGCAGCTTGTTTGGCGCAGCAAAATCAACATTAAGTGAGGATATGGTAACTATAAAACAGTCAATGCAGGAATTTGGCTTAGGAACAGTAGAAACAGTGTCAGGAGCCTCTGGCGGTGTAAGGTACGTTCCATGCCCTTCAGAGGAACGCATGAATACTATGCTGACCCAGTTAGCAAAACAACTCTCTGATCCCGAGCGGATAATTCCTGGTGGTTTTTTATATATGTCCGATATTTTATTTATGCCTGATTTAATGATGCAAGCCGGTGAAATTTTTAGGGCCAGATTTTCGCATTTAGCACCTGATTTTATTATGACAGTTGAGACGAAGGGAATTCCTCTGGCCTTTGCAACGGCTAGAGCTTTTGGTTTACCCTTAGTTATTGTACGGCAAGGTAGTAAGGTTACAGAAGGACCTTCTGTAAGTATTAACTATGTAACGGGCTCTACAAAACGAATTCAAACTATGTCCCTGCCTCGCCGGGCTCTCGCTGCTGGTTCGAAGGTACTGGTAATCGATGATTTTATGAAGGCTGGTGGCACCGCACTTGGTATGATAGACTTAGCGAATGAGGTAGGTGCACAGGTTGTAGGCACAGGTGTACTCATTGCTACCAATGAGCCAGAAAAAAAATTAGTAGAAGATTATTTAGCATTACTCATGTTACATGACGTTGGGCAGCATACTAAGACAATAGATATTCGACCCGTGTTATAACTACTGTTTCTAAATGATTTAGGAGGCGATGTTGTTATGAAACAAGGTATCGACTTAGCTGATGTTAAGCAAGCCCATCATGCCATGTATGATGTGATTCATCATACCCCTTTGGATAAGAGTGTTACATTTAGTAATATGGCTGGTTGTGATGTATATTTAAAACTGGAGAATTTACAAAAAACAGGTTCTTTTAAATTGCGTGGTGCTTATAATAAAATTCATTCCCTTACTCCTGAGGAAAGGGCCAAAGGAGTTATTGCCGCATCGGCAGGAAATCACGCCCAAGGGGTAGCTTATGCTGCGAGGATGATGGAAGCAAGAGCCACAATTGTCATGCCGGAAGTGGCACCTTTAGCTAAGATAATTGCGACTAGAGGATATGGTGCAGAAGTCCTGTTGAGTGGAACCGTATATGATGATGCTTTTCATAGGGCGCAAGAATTAGAACAAGAAAATGGGCAAACCTTTATTCATGCGTTTAATGATTATCAAGTAATCGCAGGGCAAGGGACAGTGGGAATTGAAATATTAGAAGAGCTAGAGGATGTTTCAGCGATTGTCGTGCCCATTGGCGGTGGTGGATTGATTGCTGGTATTGCCCTTGCTGTAAAAGAATTGGCTCCCCACGTGAAAATCTATGGTGTCCAAGCCCAAGGGGCACCCGCCATGTATATGTCTAAATATGCTCATATTCTAAAAAGTACGCCTGATGCTGTGACTATTGCCGATGGGATTGCTGTAAAAGCTCCTGGAGATTTAACTTTTCCTATTGTAGATCATTATGTTGACGATATCGTAGTTGTTGATGATGAAGCCACCGCAAGTACGATTTTAATGCTGTTGGAAAGAGCAAAATTAATGGTGGAAGGTTCAGGGGCAATTGCGTTGGCAGCAATATTAAATCATAAGATTCCTGCCAAGGGTAAAGTCGTAAGTGTCGTATCTGGCGGAAATATAGATGTAAACTTTATTTCTCGTATTATAGAAAGAGGGTTAGTCAAAGCTGGAAGACGTATTAAAATTTCTACACAAATCACGGATCGGCCTGGTTTGTTACAGCAATTATTGACAGTAATTGCGAATACGCAAGCAAATGTTATTTCTGTTTTTCATGATCGTGTAGAACAAAATGTTCCGATTGGGCAAGCCGTTATTGAAATTAGTTTAGAGACAAGAGATGCACTGCATACGGAACAAATTTTGCATAATTTACGTCAGCACGGATATAGTGCGAGAACGATATGAGTTTAATTAAAGGGAAGATAAATTAGTTTCTTTAATGCATTCTAATATAACTAGAAAATTCATTATTATCAAACTTTATTTTATAGGCAGGAATGTTGTCTTTGATGTCGAAAAGTAAAGAAGTTTGAGGATTTGAATACATTGTTATCCTTAGTGAGAATATGGAGTTTTGTCGAATGGAGGAAGGTTAATGTCTGATTTACTGGCGGTAATTTTGGCGGCAGGCAAAGGTACACGGATGAAGTCAACCTTACCCAAAGTGTTACATAAGATTGGTGGCAAGCCAATGGTGCAGCATGTACTTGATGCAGCAGATGTAGCAGGAGCTAAGAAAAAAGTTGTAGTTGTTGGTTTTGGTGCAGAATGTGTAGAAGGTACTTTAGGAAAGCAGGCTGAATTTGTCGTTCAGGCGGAACAATTAGGGACAGGCCATGCGGTCATGCAGGCGGCTGAGTTTTTAAAAGACTTTGATGGAACGGTAATGGTGTTATGTGGCGATACACCGCTGCTAAGGGGAAAAACCTTAGGAAAACTTTTTGCTGAGCACAAAGCGGCTGGGGCATCAGCAACAGTGTTGACGGCTCATATGCCGAATCCGACAGGTTATGGACGTGTGATTCGAGATGCCAGCGGACAAGTCCTGAAAATTGTGGAACAAAAGGATGCCAATAGTAGAGAATTAGCAGTCAACGAAGTAAACACAGGTATCTATTGTTTTGAACGGGCTGCTTTATTTGAAGCACTACAAAATACAAACTGCAATAATATGCAAGGTGAATATTACTTAACCGATGTCATTGGTATTTTGGCAACGGCTCACTCTAAAGTATGGGCAGTCAAAGTAGATGATTATCAAGACACACTAGGGATCAACTCACGTATGCAATTGGCGGAAGCGGAGAAAATAGTCAGAAAGCGTAAGTTAGCAGAGCTAATGGATGCTGGCGTTACCATTATGGATATCGATAGTACTTTTATTGACCAGGAAGTAACGATTGGTCCAGACTCCATAGTTTATCCATTTACTTGGATTGAAGGTAACACTACAATTGGCGGTAACTGCCAAATAGGACCCAATAGTCGTATCCAAGACAGTATTGTTGGCGATAATACTACCTTGCATTTTAGCTATGCCCATGATTGTAAAGTAGGTAATGATGTAATTGTTGGCCCATATGTTCATTTACGTCCGAAGACGGTGTTAGCTGATAAGGTTAAGGTTGGAAATTTTGTCGAAGTAAAAAATTCTCAGGTTGGTGAAGGTAGCAAAATTCCTCATTTAAGTTACATTGGCGACACAGATATGGGGGAAAAAGTAAATATTGGATCAGGCACCATAACTGTGAATTATGATGGTAAGAACAAAAGTCGGACCATTATTGAGGATGGTGCTTTTATTGGTTGTAATACTAATTTAGTGGCTCCTGTTACCGTCGGTAAAGGTGCTTACGTAGCTGCAGGCTCGACTATTACAAAGAATGTACCATCAGAGTCTTTAGGTGTGGCTAGAGCACGTCAAAGCAATATTGATGGCTGGGCTGCGAAAAAGTAAAGTTACATGGAAGATAACAAAAGTTAGCATAGGAGAAAGATTTTCTCTTTTAATATAAATTGATTTCGTAAGAAAAAAGCATAATCAGGAGGTAACGTTTTACAATGGAAGATATGAAGAGGTTGCGGATTTTTTCCGGTAATGCCAATCCAGGGTTGGCTAAAGAGATTGCTGACCATTTGGGTCTTACTATGGGGAATGCTTTTGTTGGGCATTTTAACAACGGAGAAACGCAAGTCATCATTGATGAAAGTGTGCGCGGTAAGGATGTATTTATAGTGCAGCCTACTTGTAATCCCGTAAACGACAGCATGATGGAGCTTTTAATTATGGTTGATGCTGCAAAGCGGGCTTCTGCACGTACAATTACGGCCGTAGTTCCTTATTATGCTTATGCACGGCAAGATCGTAAAACTCGAGGCAGGGAACCTATATCTGCTAAATTGATTGCAGACTTATTGACAACAGCTGGTGTTGCCCGTGTCCTTACAGTCGATTTGCATGCAGGTCAAATTCAAGGGTTCTTTGATATCCCAGTGGATCATATGCCTGGAGTACCTTTGTTAGCAGATTATGTTCGTTCTAAGAATTTGGATGATTTGATTGTAGTGTCTCCAGATTTAGGCGGTGTAACTCGCGCTAGACAATTGGCCGATAGGCTGCATGCGCCAATTGCTATCATTGAAAAACGTCGTCCTATGCCTGGTGTTGCAGAAGTTATGAATCTTATCGGCAATGTAGAAGGAAGAACAGCCGTTATGATTGATGATATCGTTGATACGGCTGGTTCTTTAACGGAAGGTGCCAATGCGTTAATAAAATTTGGTGCAAAAGAAGTATACGCTTGCTGTACTCATGCTGTATTAAGTGATCCAGCTGTGGCCCGCATTAAGGCATCTGTTATTAAAGAATTAGTTATTACAAATACAATTCCTCTGCCTGCAGAAAAAGAATGTGATAAAATTAAGGTATTATCCATTGCACCTCTTTTGGGTGAAGCCATACTTAGAATTTTTGGTGAACTTCCAGTTAGTAGAATGTTTGACGAGTAAGCTATATATTGATTAGACAGGGCGGGCAACATTCCGCCCTGTTCTTTATTCTGTCCACTCTGTGCCCTCTGCGCCTCTGTGGTTAAAAAAACGTATTACACCCATTCTCTTTATGGTACTACCTATTTTTTCTCTGCTTATCATATGGTATAATCCCAGTAAGGTTGGTGATGGTAATGGTGGGGATGAAAAATGGAGAATTTAGCATAGGTCAAGCGACAATAGCCGATATACCTCAAATTGCATCATTATTTACAGAGAGTTTTCGTGAAAGTGTGCTCCATCATTGTGGTGGAGTTTTGCCAGATCCTCAGGCGATGCAGGATGTATTTACCTTAGTCTATCAGGCAGAGCCTGAGGCTGCCATTGTGGCCCGAGATGTATCGGGTAAAGTGGTAGGCTATTGTTTTGCTCCTACTGAATTATCAAATTTGTGGCTGCGGGCAATATGGGAAGGTCATTTGCTAAAATGGGCTTGGCGATGGATCACTGGGAAATATGGTTTTGGTTTGCATCCAGTTAAAGTCATTATAATGAATAAAGTGGCCTTTCTTTACTCAGCCGTTACTCCCAGTAAGCCGGCAAATGCCAGGATTTTATCTATTGCTGTCGCAGAAAAGGCAAGGGGCCAAGGAGTAGCCAATTTACTATTAGAAAATGCAATAAAGTATTTTTCGAAAAAAGGAGCTAATCGAGTGCGCTTAGAAGTAAGGCCCTCAAATGAAGTAGCCATTCGATTATACGAAAAGTGGAATTTCGTTTTTGCAGGTTATACGGCAGATTCACAAGGAAAGTGGATGATTATGTACAAGGAAATGGAGCACGATCATGTTTGATATAAATATACGATTGATTAGTATGTTAGGGCTACTGACAATTATCGTATTGGCTGGTTTGATCTTGGATTATCGTAATGTTGCAACAAAACCTATACGTACAGGGATGTGGTTAGCTGTCCTTGGAATTACAGCGGGGATTTTTTTAACTCTTAGTGCTGTACTGCCGGAAAACGAGTTTTTTGGCAGAGTTTTTAGCCAAGTAAGAACTACACAGAAAGTAGTGGCTCTCACCTTTGATGATGGGCCTTATCCCCCCTACACGGAGCAGGTATTGGATGTATTAAAAGAATTTCATGTACCTGCCACCTTCTTTGTTATTGGAGAAAATGTTAAAAAACATCCTGAGTTAGTAAGTCGTATTGCTTCTGAGGGGCATCAATTGGGAAATCATACCTATCATCACATTGATTTATTAAAAGCGGATCGGAAGGTAATTGTTGATGAAATTGACTCCACGAATCAAGCTATTATAGCTGCTGTTGGTACTGCACCCCATCTAGTAAGGCCACCACATGGTTTCCGCGATCCTGTTGTATTAGAAGTTATGGCGGAACGAAGCTTAAAGGTTGTAGAGTGGTCAGTCATGAGCCGGGATTGGACCAATCCGGGAGTTGAAGTGATTGTAGACCGCACGGTAAGTAAGGTGAAGAATGGCTCTATTATTCTGCTACATGATGGGGATGGTATCGCGTCTCAGGCTTCGCGAGCGCAAACTGTAGAAGCTACTAGACGTATTATTCAAACCCTGTTAGCTCAAGGGTATAAATTTGTGACAGTAGACGAGATTTTAACAAAAATGGAGGACAGTAAAGGGTGAAGATTGTAGTAGGTCTTGGTAATCCGGGGCAAGAATATAGTGCCACACGTCACAATGTCGGCTTTATGGTGATTGATGAATTAGCACGACGCTGGGGTGTTAGTAATTGGAAGAATCGTAAGGAAGCACTAATTGCGGAACAGCGAAAAGAGGAGCCAGTGCTCTTAGTGAAGCCTCAAACCTATATGAATCTAAGCGGTGTAGCAGTAGGCGAGCTGGCCCGATGGTACAAAGTTGCTCCGGAAGATGTTATTGTTATCTTTGACGATATGGATTTGCCTACTGGTCGTTTGCGTCTTAGAATGAAAGGCGGATCTGGAGGCCATCGAGGAATTGAATCCTTGCTGACTCATTTAGCTAACGATTCCTTTCCCCGTGTTCGAATTGGAATTGGTCGTCCGCCAACAGGGTGGCAGGTTGTAGACTATGTCCTTAGTCGCTTTACAGTAGAAGAGCAGCCCCTGCTTGTAGAGGCAATCGATAAAGCGGCTGAAGCGGTGGAGTCGATTATCACACAAGGTATGAACAAGGCAATGAATCTGCATAACAAGTGATTGCTAAATGGGAAAACTAAGATGCAGCTGGAGTTGAAACTCTAGCTGCATCTTAGTTTTTTTTACGGAATCAGAAAGTATAACACTTTCTTGATTCCAAGTAAGAACGACTAAGGCTTCTGCCTGCGTCCGAGGACTTGGCACAAGCCAAGTCTTTTCTTATAAACATTATCCTTTTGCTGTATTCGTTGTTGCTTCACTTTTTTTAAGAATAGTAACCAGGAATGCAGTGATAGCAGTTCCGATGGCGATGGACACAACATACATACCTACATTGCTTACCGCATTTGGAATCAGCAAAACAAAAATGCCGCCATGAGGAGCTCTTAAAGCACAATTAAATATCATTGACAATGCGCCAGTAATCGCTGAACCGATTACAATAGAGGGAATAACACGGAGTGGATCGGCAGCGGCAAATGGTATAGCGCCTTCAGTAATAAAAGAAATACCCATTACAGAAGCAGCTTTACCAGCTTCTCGTTCTTCAGGGGTAAACTTGTTTTTGGCTAGGAATGTAGCAAGTGCTAAACCTAGAGGTGGGGTCATGCCTGCAGCCATGATCGCTGCCATTGGTTCAAAAACATTACTACCTAATAATCCAACGCCGAAGGTATAAGCAGCCTTATTGATCGGACCGCCCATGTCAAAAGCCATCATAGCACCAAGGATAAGTCCTAAGAAACCTGCATTAGCGGAAGTCATACCTTTTAATGTTTCAGTCATAGCATCCATAATCGCTTTTACAGGTGTTCCAATAACATAAATCATTAAAAGACCAATGAGCAAGGTGGAAAAGAAAGGAATAATAAGTACGGGTTTTAAACCTTCTAGATTTCTAGGTAATTTCACATAAGTCTTGATCCATAAGGCAATATAACCAGCAAGGAAACCGGCAATAATACCACCAAGGAATCCAGAACCAATCTTTGCAGCTAACATACCACCAACTAGGCCAGGAACTAAACCAGGGCGGTCAGCAATAGAATGAGCAATAAAACCGGCAAGTAAGGGGACCATAAGGGCGAAGGCAGAACCACCACCAATATCCATTAAGGCAGCCGCTAAGGTTCCCTTTTCTTTAAAGGCTTCAATGCCAAAAACAAAGGAAAGGGCAATAATTAAACCTCCAGCAGCTACTAGCGGGATCATATAGGATACGCCATTCATAAGATGTTTGTAGGGGCCACTTCTTTTGCTTTTTTGTGCTTCTTTGGAAGTTTCTACTGCTTCAATAAAGTCTGTTGTTTTTTTAGCATTAGTGGCTTTTTCGATTAATCCCTTGGGGTCCTTTATAGCTTCTTGTACAGACGCATCAATAATAGGAATCGAACGAAAACGTTCTCTATCGACTTGCGTATCAGCAGCAATAATAATAGCATGGGCGCCTTTGATATCTTCGGGAGTGATTTCATTTTCAACACCTACAGAACCTCTGGTCTCCACTTTCATTTCAATTCCCATTGCTTTGGCATTCATTTGCAAGGATTCAGCTGCCATATAGGTATGGGCGATCCCGGCAGGACATGACGTAATTGCTAATAATTTCATGATAAAAACCCTCCTCTAATTTTGCTTTTCTGTAATACAGAAAGGGTATGTTTTATGAATTGCAAAGACTATTACGATCAATAGATATAAAGAAGACTTGATTCAGAGGAGTTTTAACTCCATCTGAATCTTAGCCCTTCTTATCCAGGGACTTAGCCGCTCTTAACTCCCACTTATAAAAGAAGGGAGTCTTAGAGCGGTTTAATCATCGGATAAAAAGTAATCTAAAGTGTCCTCCAGCCTTTGCAACTCAAAAAGCTTCGTTGTTTGTCTTACGCTTCAAACGCTGCTAATACATCTTCGTAGGTTGCAGCGGATAGTAATTTATCTCTTACTTCTTGATGCATGAGCTTGCGGGAAATATAGGATAACACTTTAAGATGGACATCATTAGAATCTGCAGGAACGGCAATCAGAAAAAATAAATGAGCAGCAGTTCCGTCTAGTGCTTCATAATCAATGCCAGTTCTTGATATCCCAAAAGTCAGAGCGGCCTCCTTAACGCTACTATCTTTAGCGTGAGGAATTGCAATGCCCATACCGATTCCTGTAGAAAATTCTTTCTCGCGGCGTAAGACTGCCTCTTTATACTTAGCTTTGTCCGTAAGTTTGCCATCGGCATGGAGAATTTCAATCAACTCATTAATAACGTCTTCTTTGTTACTGGCCTCTAGGTTGAATTTCACTCTTGTTGCTGATAATAAATCTTGAATATTCATTTTAAATTACCTCCACTTTTGTATTTCAATTTGGTTTAATAGTTTATTAACGTCTGTCAAAGAAGCAGCTTGTGTACCGGGGAGCGTAACGGCTGCACCTGCAGCGGCTGATGCTAGTTGGATGCTATCAGTAAGGGATAGGTTACGCGCTTGCCCTACACTAAAACCAGCTACAAAAGCGTCACCTGCTCCAACTGTACTACTAACAGGTACATTAGGGGCTATAGCTCTTAAGATTTGATTGCAGTCAGCGACTAAAGAACCTTTTTCGCCAAGGGAAATGGCTACTTTAGCGATGCCTTGGTTTAGTAGATATTGTATGGCGCCAAGAATTTGCTCATCTGAATCCATGGGCGAATTCATTAATTGGCTAAGTTCTGGTAAATTTGGCTTAACTGCGAATGGTCGGGCGGCAATGCCGGCAACTAATGCTGGTCCACTAGTATCTAAGATTACTTTGCAATCATATTGATGTAAAATCTCAATAAAGGTGGCATAGGTATCAGTTGGCATTGTGGGTGGCAAACTGCCGGATAATACGAACCATTTATGTTTGGTAGCAAGTTGACGTAGCGTAGTTTGTAAATTATCTAAATCTGCTATTGTTGGTGAAATACCAGGGAAATTTAATTCGCTGACTACATCAGTTGTAGCATTAACAATTTTAATGTTTACACGATTTTCTCCCTTTACTTCCACAAAATGGTTGTGTATATTTTCTTGATCAAAATACTCCTGAAAAGAACAAGCATTTTTCTTGCCTAAGAATCCTGTGACAAGTACTGGATAATCGAGAGCTTTTATCACTTTGGCCACATTGATTCCTTTACCGCCGGGATCGGTACGTTCGTTATCGACTCGATTGACTTCTCCCAAAGTGAAGTTTTGTAAGTGCAATGTACGGTCGAGAGCGGGATTAAAAGTGATAGTAACGATAGGTGTTATAGTATTTTGATTCAAAACATTCACTCCTTTATAATGTAGTGGATTCAGCGATAACAACCTGGGTGTAGTTATTTATAATATCCAGAGTGTCCTTATTCATGCCATTGTCAGTGATAATCATAGATAATTCATCTAAACTGCAGATTTGGGTAAAGGTTTTCTTATCAAACTTGGAATGATCAGCTACTAATATAGTAGTTTTACCAGCTTGGAGCATAGCTCTCTTAGTTTCAGCCTCTGCTAGATGGTGAGTAGTTGCGCCTAAAGTGCAGTCAATGGCGTTAGCAGCAAGAAAAACTTTATCAAAGCAGAAAAGTTTAAGCATCGCATTCGTTAGCGGGCCTACGAGAGAATTAATGGATTTTCTCCATGTACCGCCTAATAAAAGTACCTCAATATCTGGTTCCTCGGCAAAAACGAAAGCAACATCCATGCTGTTAGTGACAACAGTTAACTTCCTGCCGCATAATGCCCGAGCAATTTCACGGGTGGTTGTACCCGCATCTAATAGAATGGTTTCACCGTCATTAACCATGCTGGCAGCTGTAGCGGCAATGTCTCTTTTTTCGTTTAAAAGGAATACTTCGCGATCTTGAAAGCTGAGTTCAGAACCTAATTGGACAGAAACAGCACCTCCATGTGTCCGCTGAACAAGACCTAAATTTTCAAGTTCTTGCAAGTCGCGGCGTATGGTAGCTTCTGATACTGTGAATAAAGAACTAAGCTCAATTACCTTAACAGGCTGGCCTGCATTTATAAATTGTATAATCTTATTACGCCGTTCTTCAGCAAACATATATGCCCTCCTAAAGAAAACTGTGTTTTCAGTTTAATCAGTAAATGTTCATTTGTGATCATTATAAGAGGATGTGGCAAGAAAGTCAATCACAAACGATCAAAAAAATATTCAAAATACCTAAAGTTAGTTGGGTTTTATCATTTAATAGTTTTTTTATAATTTACAAATATTTATAATTTATAAAGAAAAAACAATATTGCTTAGCATAAGCTGGTATGCTATAATAATGTGGTGAAAAGCAAGTAAGCGGCTTTAAAGTGAGGTGCAATAAATGAAAGATAAAATTCATCCTAATTATGGTGAATCAAAAGTAATGTGTGGTTGTGGCAACACTTTTGTAACTGGTTCTATTAAGAAAGAATTACGTATTGATGTGTGCTCAAAATGCCATCCGTTCTTTACTGGTCAGCAACGTAATATAACTGCCGGTGGACGTATTGAGAAATTCAATAAACGTTACGGTCAACAGGCCTAAAAACGGGGTAGCAGAGCAGAAATGCTCTGCTACATTTATATCTGTAGCAAAGATATAAGCCCTTTTCTTATAAAATAAAGGAGGGATACCATGAAACCGAAAGTAAGTATTGGTGGGCAAGCAGTCATTGAGGGTGTAATGATGCGTGGTCCTGGCATGATTGCAACTGCCGTCAGGGAGCCTTCAGGTGAGATCATCATCAAAAAGGAACCTTTTACACCTGTTAATGACCGGTATCCCATTTTGAAAAAACCGATGCTAAGAGGCGTCGTTGCCTTGGTTGAGTCTTTAGTACAAGGTCTCAAAGCATTATCTTTTTCAGCCCAAGCGGCTGGTGAAGAAGGGGAAGAATTATCAAATAAGGAAATTGCGCTAACCATGATTTTTTCTCTTGGTTTAGCCATTGTGTTATTTGTAATTATCCCTACCTATGCGGCAAAATATATTCATAGTGCAATTACTGATCCAAGATTGTTAAACCTTATGGAAGGCGTATTGAGGCTATCGATCTTCCTAGTATATATTACGGCGATTTCTAGGATGAAGGATATTAGGCGAGTATTTGAATATCACGGAGCTGAACATAAAACAATTCATGCATATGAAGCCGGAGTTCCCTTAGATGTTGAACATGTGCGGACATATACCACGCTGCATCCTAGATGCGGTACCAACTTTTTGCTGATTGTAATGATTGTAAGTATTATTATGTTCGCTTTTCTAGGCTGGCCAGAGTTATGGATCCGCATTGTTTCTCGTATTATACTGATGCCAGTAGTAGCAGGTCTTGCTTATGAAATCATTCGTTTTGCAGGAAAAAGTGAAGCTGCATGGGTACGGGTTGCAATTATGCCAGGTTTATTATTGCAGAAATTAACCACAAGAGAACCAAGTGATGATCAACTGGAAGTGGCTATTAAAGCATTAGAAGCAGTTCGACCAGTAGAAGAAGTATAGCTATCCGTAAGCACAAAGAACACAAATTTGTTCAAAAACAAAGTATTGTATGTTCTTTGTGCTTCTGATACAAAATAGATTTAGAGGAGAATGACCATGCGGGATAAATTGCAGGCCATTGAAGATAAGCATCTTGAATTGGAAAACTTAATTAGCGACCCTTCGGTAATGGCTAATATGGAAGAGTGGCAAAAACTTACCAAGACTCATTCTAAAATGACACCTATCGTAGAAAAATTTCGGGAGTATAAAGAAGTACAACAAGGAATAGCAGATGCCCTTGAAATGCTCAACGATAAATTGGATAATGATTTCCGGCAGATGGTGTCAGCAGAGCTTGCGGAACTAAAAGCAAAAAATGAAGTACTGAATGAAGAATTGCGCATTTTGTTATTACCCAAAGACCCTAATGATGATAAAAGTGTAATTGTAGAAATTCGTGGCGGAGCTGGTGGCGACGAAGCTGCCCTATTTGCTGGGGATTTGTTTCGTATGTATACTCGCTATGCTGAAAATCAAGGTTGGCGTACCGAATTATTGGATGCCAATGCACCGGATTTAGGTGGCTTTAAGGAAGTAGTCTTTGAAATTCACGGTGATGGTGCCTATAGTCGATTGAAATATGAAAGTGGCGTACACCGTGTACAACGTGTTCCAACCACAGAATCAAGTGGGCGTATTCATACCTCTACTGTCACAGTGGCTGTATTGCCTGAAGCTGAGGAAGTAGATGTAGTAATTCATCAAAATGATCTTCGAATTGATACCTACTGTGCCAGCGGTGCTGGTGGTCAGCATGTTAATAAAACAGAGTCAGCAGTTAGAATTGTTCATTTGCCGACAGGCATAGTTGTTCAGTGTCAGGATGAAAAGTCTCAGCTAAAGAATAAGGATAAGGCAATGCGTGTACTCAGAGCTAAGGTGCTAGAGAAAGCGGAGGCAGAACATAACGCGGAAATGGCAGAAACCCGTAAGAGCCAGGTAGGTACAGGGGATCGCAGTGAACGGATTCGCACTTATAATTTTCCTCAAGGCAGGGTGACAGATCATCGGATTGGCTTGACATTGCATAAATTGGATTTTGTTCTTAATGGTGACCTTGACGAAGTGATTAATGCTTTGATTGCCACAGCCCAAAGTGAACGTATGCAGCAAGGTGAATGATATGGAAAATAAGAAAGAAATTTGGACCATTCAGACAATTTTAAACTGGACAAGGCAGTACTTCTTAGACAAAGGCGTGGAAAATCCGCGCCTTGATGCGGAAGTACTGCTTTCCCATATTCTAGATAAAGAAAGACTTTATTTATATGTTCATTTTGATCAACCCTTAGAAGAAAAGGAGTTAGCAGCTTTTCGTGTGGCTGTTAAAAAAAGAGCTGCTCGTTTACCAGTCGCTTATATTATTGGGGTAAAAGAATTTATGGGCTTAGATTTTGAGGTTACACCCGCTGTCCTCATTCCTAGACCAGATACGGAAATACTGGTAGAAGCGGCTTTGAAACGTCTTTCTATGTTAGGAAACCCTTATATTTTGGATATTGGTACAGGGAGTGGAGCTATTTGTGTAAGTATGCTCGCAAACTTACCTACAGCAAGTGGTGTGACCGTTGATATTTCAGCAGCGGCTCTCGATGTGGCAAAAAAAAATGCAATGAAGCATCAAGTACATGAGAGACTTACGTTTTGCCAGGGCGATTTGTTTGCTCCTGTAGAAGGACAACAGTTTACTGCTATTTTGTCCAATCCTCCTTATATTCCTGAAGCAGATATTCGGGGGCTTACCCCTGAAGTACGGCAAGAACCTAACTTAGCCTTAGATGGCGGTCAAGATGGGCTAGATTTTTATCGTCGTATTATAAAAGAAGGTAGAAAATATTTAGTAACTGGTGGCTTTATTGTAATGGAAGTCGGTA